>NZ_JBNNMG010000063.1:0-32384 GCF_050272555.1 Lysinibacillus sp. NPDC047702
CTATCTGGAAAAACATAAAAGATAGAGAAATCCGACTTTGAATTCATTCAAAGTCGGATTTCTCACGAATTGAAGCTAGTTATGTCCCAGCCTCACTTTAATGAAATTCTTTGAAAGTAAGTTTGATTCTTTACTCCCCACAATCTTATGGCTATCCTCGATTTTTATTAACTCTAAACTATCTTCCCTTCCTTTAAAATAGACACGCTTCCAAAATACAAGCCATTTTCTTCAATAGGATTTTGATTATTTCTACTTAATTTTGCTTATCCTTATAAAGATATGAATTCTTTATTTCAGTGTAACTGGAGGTGCCTAACATAAAGTACTCACTATTTTTACTTCTATCAGTTTTACTCATTCTTTTGTTAGGTGGTTGTTGGAGTAAACGAGAGTTAAATGAATTAGCAATTGTTGCTGCTGTAGGTGTTGATCGAGTAAATGAGCAATATGAAATCTCCGTACAGATTGTAAATCCTGGACAAGTAGCATCGAAAAAAGGGACAAGTCAATCTCCCGTCATCACTTATCATGCTACAGGAAAATCTTTATTTGAGTCTATAAGGAAGCTGACCACTTTAACGCCAAGAAAGCCCTACTATGCACATGCTCAAATTATCATTATTGGAGAAGAATTGGCTGAGGAGGGCATGAATAATATATTGGATTTATTTCAAAGGGACGCTGAGGGTAGAAGTGAGTTCAATATTTTAATTGCCCGCGATACAACGGCAAAAGAGATATTAAGTATTTTAACTCCCTTAGAAGATGTCCCTGCTAAAAATATGCTAAATGCACTAAAGAGTTCAGAAAAAGCATTAGGGTCAACAGACTCTGTTATTTTAGACGATTTAATCAATTCATTAAGCGGTAAAGGAAATAGTGCCGTTTTATCAACGATTGAATTGCACGGAGACAGCGTAATCGGGAATAATCAATCAAATGTAGAGCGAATACAAAATCCTGCAATACTACAATTTGGTGATTTAGCTTTATTTAAGGACTATAAACTAATAGGCTTTTTAACAATGGAGGAAAGCAAAAGTTATAATTATATGAATAACCACATTAAAAGTACGTTTGAAATATTGGCCTGCCCTGAAAAAGGAAAGCTCACTACTGAAGTAACAAATTCAAAAGCTAAAATAACAGGAAGAGTACAGCATGGTCATCCTAAAATTAATATACACCTAATTGTTGAGCAAAATGTTGCAGATGTAAATTGTACGATTGATCTAACCAAACCACAAAACATTACCGCCTTGAATAAAGCAACAAGTGAATCAATTAAGAACAGGTTAGACCACACACTCGATACACTGCAAAAAACATACAAAGTAGATGCTCTGCAATTCGGTGAGATCCTCTATCGTCAGGATTATAAGGGATGGAACAAAATCAAAGATAATTGGACATCCTTATTTCCTAATATAGATGTCAAAGTACAAGTCACTGTGAAAACTCAAGGGATTGGCACTAGTTTAAATAAAGATTTACAAAAATCTAATTAAAGCTATTTTTAAAAAGTACCGATGTAAAAAAATCCGCTTCGCTATGCAAACATATTGCGAAGCGGCAACAATGAACCAAAGAGTGAAAATTAATATCCATACTTTTAAGATTGAAAATTATTGATCACTATACCTAAACGTTTTTATAGAAATTAATAATGTGAAAGCAAGGCATAGTGATAAAAGCAGTAAGGATTCCCCCCAAACACCAAAATTATTTTGAAATGCACCTTGAATTCCTCTCAAAAACCATTCGAATGGATTTATCCTACTAATAAACTGTACAATACTCGGCGCCTTTTCCATTGTAAAAAATGCATTACTGCATAATAGCATTGGCAACATCATGACATTTGCTGTCATACTTAAATGTCCTTCATTTTTTACAAGACTAGATACAAAAAGGCTTAAAAACACAAAAGCTAATGAAGCAACTAATATAACGGGTGTCATATAAAAAAGTGAGCTAAAGGCAAAAGTTAGTTGATGAATTACTAAAGAAAATAAAAGAACGATGTAGGATAGGATAATGGCAATTAATGCCCATGAGCTTGAGACACTGACAATATATTTCCATAAGGGAAGCGGTGTTGCATGTAATAAATGATATACGCCTCTCCTTCTTTGTGATAATGCAATAAATGCAGTCGTCATAAATGTGTAAAAAAACACACTTACAGCAATCATTCCCTCTGTATAATTCCCTGCTATGCTTGGTAAGAAAATTTTTAAAGCAATGATAGCAGTACATGGCATAAATATAGACCAAAACAGTAAATACATATCTTTTATGCTGGATTTAAGATTCAAAAAGAAAATCGTTTTCATTCTATCGCCCCTCACTTCGTTAATTCAAAAAATAATTCTTCTAAATGATGCGCTTGGTATTTTTCCATTAAATAACTGAAAGAACCATTTGCAATGATGCTCCCCTGATGCATCATTAAAATCCTGTCAGCTACATTCATGACCTCCAACATATCATGAGACGAAAATAACACAGTAACGCCTTGCTCTTTTAGTTTTTTAATGATTTGTTGAATTTCCTTCTGCCCTCTTGGGTCTAATCCTGCGGAGGGTTCATCTAAAATGACTAGTTTGGGATTGTGTAGGGTTGTCACAATGATTGCTAGTCTTTTCTGCTGTCCTAATGATAGTTTTATAGCTGGCGTTTTTTTTACTTGCAATAAATCAAAGGCAGAGAGTTTTTCATCCATTGCTTTACTGGAAAGTGATATTCCGTAGAATGCGGCAAATAATTTGATATTATCCTCCACTGAGTAACCCTCAAAGAATGGGGTTGATTGGAGCTGGGTTCCTATCTCCTTTTTAAAATCAGATTGCCAATATTCTATTGTTCCACTATCTTGCGGCACAATACCAAGAAGCATGCTGATTGTTGTTGTTTTTCCAGCACCATTTGAGCCTATAAGTGCAACAATTTCACCTTCTTCAATATCAAAATTTATATGGTTGACAACACATCTTGTTTTATAGAATTTTGTTAATTGATTTGCAGAAATTAACTTTGTCATAAATTCTCTCCTTAATTAACATTGTATATTCAACTTTGAATATATGGGTAATTTTTAACTCCCTCATTTGAGAGAGTTTTCTTTTTCCATGATATCAATAGCCTGAATGATAAATTTTAATTGAACATTTACAATTTCTAGCATATGATCAAATGCCAGTTGAGTTAGTGCTGGTATTTCACCATGCATCGCAAGCTGTTTTGCCTCATATCCTACTTGAATTGCCTTTTCTTCCTTTTCTAAAATCTTTTTTTGCTTCTCTAAAGCTTCTATCGCTCTTGTTATAGGAAGTTTAAATGCAAACGATATCCCTGAATATAGTGTTGTTGGATACACTACAGAAGATTTTTCAAGAGCCTCAATAATCAATTCTTGCTCATATTCTTTTCCTTTGTCAGTAATTTGGTAGATTGCCTTTTGCCTATGACCTGTTGATTCAATGCTAGCTACCTCTATATATCCATCTTTTTCAAGCTTTTTTAAAGCATTATAGATAGAGCCAATTAGCACTCCACCCCAACGCTCCGCATCACTCAATTCAAGCATTGTTTTAATATCATAGCCAGTCATAGGTTTTAGTCCTAACATTGCAAGCACTAATAATTTTGTCATAATAATCACCTTTTTATATTCAACGTTGAATAAATTGAATATAACGATTTTTCATTTTTATGTCAATAGGCTTTTTATCAAAAGATTGCAGCTGATGAAGCGAAAAGTACCGACACCGCTGCTAATTTATATTGATATCATATTATTGCACCATCAGAGCATGTATCAATGAAGACTGCAGCAATAATTTCTTACTACAGTTTTATTGCAAGATCTACATACAACTCCATTATTAATTCAGAAATCTGCTATGATTTGGTAAAGCGATTTGTTCGAATTCAGTAGCCAGCTTATGCAAATTTTTTGTAAGCTCTTCACCCTTCATGGGCAACCCATGTCCTGTTAATGCAACTGAAGGCTTTAATGCCTCTAATTTTTTGATGGATTCCCAAGCAGCTGGCCAATCCGTCGTAAAATAGCGTGGAGGTCCACTTATTTCTTTTTTCTGTAGTAAAACTTTATAGAGTGATTCCTGTTTTACCGTAACAAATGCATCGCCAGCAATCAATACTCGATCATCCTCACGAAACAAGGAAATATGCCCTGGTGTATGACCTGGCGTGTGAATCCAGCGAAAACCATGCATAAATGGTACACTACCATCCAATGGAAGCTGTTCAATATTATCTCCTAAATTGATGGCTTCATTTGGAAAAATGGATGATAACTTTGCAATTAAGCCACCATTCACGATAGGATCTGGTGCTGGGTAATTTTCTTTCCCTGTTAGAAAAGGTAATTCTAGAGCATGCGCATAGACTGGCATACCCCAGTGATCAATTAAATCAATAATTGCACCAACATGATCAAAATGTCCATGGGTTAAAATTAATGCTTTTGGTTGACAATTTGCACCGAATCTCTTCTCGGCAATAGAAATGATTTCATGAGCACTTTTTGGCATACCAGCATCAATTAAAACAAATTCCTGTTTATAAGGATCTCCATAAAGTATAATATTGACAATTTGAATCGTTTGTTGATAAAGATCAGATAGAACTTCAATACCATCTCCACTCCAAATCGAAGTTGCTGGTATATATTTATAATCCCCACCATAATTCATATCTTTTTGCATATTAAACCTACTTTCTTCATGTACTATATACCCTTATTTTCCCTTTCAACAACAAAAATATTGCAAGAAAAAAATGGATAAAAAAAACCTGTAAGACCTTAGTGGCTACTCCCACTAAAAATCGAACAGCTTCTTAAATGTTAATCTCATCTTTTTTATTGAAATTTGTGACCACCTAATAAATTACGATATTCTTAATATCTACATGCAAAATTTTTATATTTAACAATTATTTTATAAACTTTACTTAAAAGCATTTACCATTAAATTTACAGTATTTTTTAGTTGATCATTGGTTACTACTTCAAATAATTGCACATCTATTACAATATTACGTACTGATCCCCTACTATACCACGTTCTGCTACAACAATTGTTTTCACTTTGCTCACTCCCTTTCTTTTGTGTTATTCACCAGTAGATTTACATATTATTAGCACCAAAATATCCCCGAACCGTAGTTTAACTATTTATAATTCATTTGGGATAAGATCCTTTATTTCAATCAATTTTCTAAGCTTGGTCTTTTATATATTTCTGTGCGAATATCATATTCATGTGACTGTATGTACATCATGTTATCAGCTGGGATGAAGTCAGCTACACTTTGAATAAATCGTGATAAAATAGACATAAAAAACTCTATATTTACATGATATACTAAATTTGTAAGTACTAATTTCAACAAGAAAGAGGGATTTTATATGTCCAAAAACAAGCTATTTATTAAGGATGTTTCTGAAAAGGATGTAAAATTTTCCGTAATAATACCTGCTCACAACGAAGAAAAGTATATAGGGGAATGCCTAGAATCAATTGCAAAGGCTGCACAACCTTATAAAAATCAGGTTGAAGTGATTGTTGTACTAAATCGTTGTACGGATAAAACTGAGGAAATTGCTAAGTCATACAATTGTGTGACATTGGAAAATAACGATAAAAATTTATCAAAAATTAGAAATGCAGGTGCTGAACTAGCAAAAGGTGAAATCCTGATTACAATTGATGCTGATACTCGAATGACAGAACACTTGTTATTAGAAGTTGAAAAGCACTTAGCATCTAATCAATACATTGGCGGAGGCGTGAACGGAAATTTCGAAAGAATTTCCCTGGGAATAATTGTTTCAACTATGCTATTGATTGTACCTATATTGTTTAAATATGGATTTATTTCTGTAGGAATTTTTTGGTGCTATAAAAAAGACTTTCAGGCAATTAAAGGTTTTAACGTGAATATGCTTATGGCAGAGGATGCTGACTTTGCAAAGCGATTAAAACAATGGGGTAAGTCAAATGGAAAAAAATATGGGACAATTAAAAATGGAATGATGACTTCGTGCAGGCGATTTGACCATTATGGGGACTGGGTTTTACTTAAACGACCTGGTATGATTTTAGCTTATTTAAGGGGCAATAATCAGAAGGCTGCTAATGAAGCTTATTATGACGATCAAGCAAGATAATAATAAAGTAAACTCAATTGCTTATTATTATAGATAATAAAACAGATAACTATATGGGTTGTCTGTTTTTTTTATGTATTTTTCTCTCCAGATTCTAAACAGAAATAAAAATTAGATAAATGCATCGATTTTTTCAATTTCAAACGAGCTGTCACTCAATCTCTACTAGAAAAAGCGATAAACCCATTTGCCAATAAGCTTCCTTTAACTAAAGATGGGCGTTGGGAACAAACTGTTCTTATCGGTAAAAATGGTTACATTTTTATTCTGGTGAAATTGTATAAGAATATACTGCATATTACTAACCTAATAAAATAATAAAAATTTATATAAAAAACCCAGACTCAAGATTATTGAGTACCTGGGCTTTGGTGTATAGTTGAGGAATGGTGCATCTTAACCCTTTGTGCAGAATGGAAAAGTTGCACCTGAATTATTATATCAATTCAAGTATTGAGTCAGTATCCAACAAATGGTTTAAAAAGAAATTTAATCACATAGAATTGGATAATATACATTTTTAACTAATATTATCCAATTATTTTAAAATCTTTAATTATACTTACCTGTTCCCATTTCTTATTCTGATTACTACTAACTTAAAAATAGAAAAGATTAAGACTACCCCTTCCTAAGTGATCTTTTATGGTTTATTTAAATTAAAGCCCTCATTATCCAAACACCAAATTACTATAAATATTGGAGAATTAACTGATATAACGCTATGGAAAGTCCTAAAATACTTGCTTTCATTTTAGATGGATGATTTCTTTTACTACGAAACAAATAAAAGAAGACCACTATAAACCCTAAGGGAATCCATAGCTGAAAGATACCTTCTTTTGTACCGAGAGAAAAAATTGGAGTAATATAAGTGCTAATTAGAAAGTAAAAGAAAATCGTAAAACGTCTTGTTTCTAATTGCTTGCTCCACCTTACTAAACAGAAAATAATAATGATTACGATAATCGTAATATGTAAAGGAGGTAGAACGATAGTAACGTCCCCAAACCTGAATTCCATTCTGCATTGCCCCCCTCATAGGGCATTCACCTCATTCAGTATGGTTTAGTTTCGTCGCTACCATTATACCGAATTTTGGGAGGTGCCCATTTTTTATTGGTTTAGAACCCTTGAGATTTAAGAGATTAGAATTATGAGTTTAACTTAAATAATAAATATTTGAAAGTACTGAATAAACTAGTTTAAAGATGAATCAATCATAAATGATTCACGACCCCCTTAATAAAAACTATTGTAGAATCATAATACCTATGCACCAAAATGGAATTGGTAACAACAATTGTATAATCATACACATTGCACATATTTTTAAACTTTTCTGAGATATGAATTTATCTCTAATTAAATAATAGATATAAATAATAATATTTGATAAGGCTGCCATGATTGCTGCTCTCATATAAATATCTAGATTATCGCTGTAACCAAATAATGACCCAATGACTAATACTGAGAAATAAACAATTGTAAATAGAATACCTATAGTAATATTAAATATTGTATATGCTTTCATAGCATACCTCCTCAAAACTACTGTTCAAATTCATGAAGATGGAATTGTATAATTCCATGTGCATTGAAAGAATAGTCTAGAGCTTCTTCACCTGCAACTATTAAATCACTCAACTTGTTTATTTTCGGGAAGTTTGATTCTTCCAAGGTAACTACTTTATCATTTTTTCTTGCTTTATATAAAAACGGTCCCATTTCTTTACCAATCCATGTACCATTTAAACGTTTTCCCCCGCCACCAATTAAACTACTATACAACAATGGTGCCAAAAGGTATGTCAATATAAGCAAGCTCTACCTCTGTATCATGTGGTACTACATCTCCTGTAGCCTCTCCAGTTTGATAGATAACTGTGCCTGTTACTTTGTTATAAATTACACGATTATCGAGTTCCATATTATCCTCCTTTAAAATCTTGAATAAAAACATAGAAATGTCTGCGGATTATCTATTCTCATAGGAAATCCATTGTTAAAAGTTACTGTTACTGTATAGCTACCATTACCTAAGTTATTTACTTGCATTTTTTGTACGTAGATAGAATCTCTAATGTATCCAACTCCAACATCTAGAGAGTATCCTGCATATAATACAGAGCCTCGAGAATTACAAGCACCATTCCAAGGTTCAAAATTCATGGCTGGAGTTGTCACCGTTACTGATTGACCAGCATTCATAGATGGCAATTGAAACTGAGGGAACTCTTCTTACTTAACTCCTGTAGGTATAGCTCTAATGTTAGCTGCCATTTGAGCACCAGTAGCTGTCGGACTAGTTGGTACACCTTGGTCAGTGATTGCCGCAGCTACATTTGTTTTGACATCACTGACAGATTGCTTTAAATCTTGCATACTAGGAGACCAAGCACCCCACGTACCATCGTACATGTACCTGAACTTAAAGTCAGGATGGTTATAGCCATACGCTATCTGCAAACGTGTAGTATTTCCAAGTACACCATACCACCTATTCTCTATATACCACCAACCGCCTCCAACATTGGCATGATTGGTTGTGAAAAATTGTGTAGTTTCTGTGTCAGGGTCGGAACCTTCTCTATTAGATGCTACAGTCTAAAGGTAATAAAGTTTTTAAATTGAATGGATTTTGATTCATGATTTCCTCCTTGCCCAATTTAGTTACTCAAGATGAAAGACAAAATAAAAAGCCACTCAAAATGAATGGCATGATCACTTTTTTAACTTATATCTCTTTCTAAATTTAAAGAGCATCATTCTTTATGTGAATGATACTCCTCTAAAAACCGCTTACTTATGATACGGTTCACCGTACCAGTCCTAAGTGCGGTTTTTCCAACTATTTGTTAGTGGCACCACGATTTATTATAATCGCTCTAAATCCTGGTATTCTTTCATATAAGGACCATCCTCTGCAACATATGAATGATACAATGCCTTTACTGCGAAATTTTTCTCTAAACCCATTTCAGATTTTAGCTTTTTTAATTCATCATGCAACGCTCGATGTTCATTGATAAGCTTTAGCATAATTGATTTATTATATTTCATTATATCCGTCCTTTTTCATGTCAAAGCTCGCATTATTTGTTGAAGCTATATTACACCATTATCACTTGTAATCGCAAGAACATCCTTTGAATGACTCATACACTTCTACTTCACATACAGTACGTGATCTTGTATATTCCATTGTCATCATCCTTTCTCTCCGTATTCCTCAAGCCAATCCCCGAATGTGATGTAAGGTACAGTTCGTTTTGGCGGCTTAATTTCATCTTGTGCCTGTTTCAATGATTGAAGATACGTTTTATTAGGCAACAATTCATCTATCCGTTCTGCCAGCTTTATTTAATATCCTGGATCCTGATAATCATGTACCCTGCTAAACATTGGTTTTTTGCCTCCAAACAGAAGTAATATCTTACAGCGACAACCGTAATTCATGCCTGGATCTTTCCAGGTCTTTGGGCGCTTAGCTTTATCTCCTGCATAGTGGAAATATCCTTCCTCATCTGCGAATTGGCTATCCAGTATACGGTGTGCTTGTCGAACCTGCAAATCTCTCATTGAGGTCCACATCTTTTCAACCCCATCAACCTTGCCTTTTAATGCATCGTACATCTTATCCTGCACATAGTTGATCGTGTTATTGAACATATCTTGAAGTCGTTTAAGCCCATTGGTTCTAGCTGCTTGAGTACGCTTTTTTACTTGCTTGGATGTGACTGTAAAATCTGCCTCTGCTTTTAAATGGTCCTGAGCATCCATAAATACACTGTACACATAATCATCTTTGTGCTTATTAAATCTGAGCAAAGTCTCATACTCAATGAGATTGGACAGTGGAGTCTTGACCAAGCAATTAAATACGACACAGAAGAAAAACCGGAATTAGTATTAGGTCCCCCTAAAAATAAAAAAAGCACGTATTGTAAATGTTCCTGAAAAATTTATGGATGAAATAAAAGAACAGGTACTGGCACAGAAGAAAATGAAAATTAAATCGGAGAATGCATGGAAACCTATGAAAGATGATGACGGCAATGACATCGATTTTTTAATTACTTCGCAAAAACGTTTAGGTTACCCATTTGTACCTTCTGTATTATCTTTAACTTGGAGAAGTCACTTAAAAAAATTGGAGTTACCTGAAATTAACTTTCACGCATTAAGACATTCTTGTGCATCCTATTTATTAAGTAACAACATTAACTTTAAAATTATTTAAGAACAATTAGGACATAGTGACATTGGGTTAACTATGAACACCTACAGTCATTTAACTAAAGAGGATAAAAAAGATGCTATTGATTTATTTAATAAAATATTATAGTTTGGTCGCTTTTTGGTCGCTTCCTATTTTCAAGGTCCTCAATCTCAATTGTAATTAAACATTGTGGGGACTTAATACCAAAACCTTATTCTCTCTTTCAACAATAAAATTATTGCAAGAAAAAAACGGATAATATAAAGAAAACTGCAAGAATTTAGCGTTTTCCCCACTAAATCAAGCAGATTTCTAAAAAGATTTCAATTGTTAATTATCACTTACGAATAGCTTCAAAAGTTACCAATCCACTTTCAATAGAAGGTTTCTTGTTATGAGTATAATCCGCTGAACACGTTATATTAGAAAAACCTATATTTTTTAATATTTGTTGAAATTCTTCAATTCCATACCATTGCAATGGGAATCTCTGTAGTTCTGTATCTATTAATTTACCATTTTTCCACTTTTCATATTTTAAAACGGTAAGAGTGGTTTGATTGCTCCAATCCATCTCAATGGATTTACTTTCTAACGCTATCCCCTCGGTGTCTGATAGCTGATAATAGGAGGTAGTGACTTCTCCTGTACGCCAATGTAATGGCAGTAGCAAGTCCAATATAAGTCGCCCACCTGGAACCAAATGATGATAAATACATGTTAATGCATCAATTGCTTCCTTCGAATGCTCAATTAAACAAAATGTTCCTGTTGGCATAATCACAGCTTCATATTTGGTATTTAATGAAAAATTGCTCAAATTACCTTCATAAAGCCTTGCATGTAATCCTCTTTCTGTGCATCGTTTTCGACAAGAGGCTAGCATCTCTGGTGAATAATCAATACCATCTACATCAAAACCCGTCTCTAATAAAGGAATAAGGAAACGACCAGAACCTACCCCTGCTTCTAGTACCTTACCCTTTGTTCCCGTTAATCGATGAAGATAATATTCAATATCCCCATTTATGGAATGCCCTACTGGTTTTGTAAAATCATAAAGCTCCGTGCTTATTGGACCATAATAACTATACATTTCAATTCCTCCGATTTTATGCAGAAGAATCTAGTAAATTTTAGTTCTTCCACACCTCAAATTTGTTTGATGATAAAAAAGAGCTGACTGTCATCATAAATCCCTCGCTTTCAGTAAAATATAACAAAATTATACATTTTAATTCTACTTTAATCAATATCATATTTTAGAATATTTAATAAATAAGAGCTGCATTGTCTTAATTTTACTTCTATACTTTTATCAACCATTCAGGTTCATTTTGATTTACAATATTAGCACAAATTATCAAAAAGTAAGGTTTAATTGTCGTTAATATTATACACAGAAAGGGGCTATGATATGGATTATTTTGAAAGAATACAAAACGCTATTGAATATATTGAGGAGCATCTACAAGATGAATTAATTATTACTGATATATCAGCAAAGGCTTACTTCTCCGCATTCCATTTCCAAAGACTTTTTCAAGCTATTACTGGTTTTTCTGTTCAGCAGTATTGTCGAAATAGGCGGTTATCTGAGGCAGCCATACTATTAGAAACTACCTCCAACAACATTTTAGACATTGCAATTGCCTTTCAATATAGCTCACAGGAGGCTTTTACACGCGCTTTTGTCAATTACATTGGTATGACACCCGCAAAGTATCGCAAAGAAAAAAATGCTGTTCCCCTTCAAAGTAAACTAAACTTTATGGATTATAAAATACAGGGGGATTTCACCATGAATAAGCCTGAAATGATTTATTTACAGAAAAAGCTTATTCTTGGATTTGAATACCATACAACCTTACGAGATGAAAAATATTTTATAGATATTCCAGAATTTTATATAAATTTTAAAAATAACCTTTATTATGAGCAAATTCCACATAAACTTGCTCCAAATTTCGCTTATGGAATATCTACTAATTTTCATGATGATGGACAATTTTCCTTTATTATTGGCGAAGAAGTAACGAGCAATACGGAATCCTTGGACAATGGTCTTGTCCAGTTTGAAGTTCCTGAGGGAAAATATGCGGTATTTACCATGAATGGATCTGCAGAGGCAATTCAAAATACAAGACGTTATATTTACGGAGTTTGGCTGCCAAATTCTAATTATGAAAGAAATGAAGGCCCTGATTTTGAAATAACAGATGTAATCAATTCAGTTTATCCAGACGATATGAATATGAAAATTTATATTCCAATTAAAGCGTAATTAAGGAGAGAACATCATGAATTTAGCAATGATATTTGAAGAATTCCCAATTTTAAGCTCTACAAAGCTAGAGTTAAAAAAAATAGAAGATCGCCATTTACAGGAACTATTTGATATTTATGATAACGAAAAAGTTTTTGAGTTTTGTGGGATAATTCCAAAGCACAATCTTCAAACTGTCAGTAAAATGATTGGTCATTTTGATAGAGACTATCAGAAGAAAAGTAGAGTAAAATGGGGTATTTTCCAAAAATCTCAGAATGATACATTAGTGGGCATTATTGAAGCAATGGATTTTAATCAGAAAGTAGATATGGCAACAATCGGTTACTATTTAGCTGAGGTATATTGGGGTAAAGGCATTGCCACTGAAGCTGTAAATATACTTGTGAAATTTTTATTTGAGAAGGTTGCAATTAATCGAATACAGGCTGAAGTGATGCCCCTAAATGAACCGTCGAAAAGGGTACTACTAAAAAACGGTTTTCTCAAAGAAGGGCTATTAAGACAGGCTTCACTATGGTCTGGCAAGGGTGTAGTGGATTTAGAAATATACGGCTATCTTAAAGAGGAATATAATGCCTAAATAATCTCTTACAGACTAGAGCACTATGTGATTCTAGTCTTTTTTTATTAATAAAGCTATTTTCAACTTTTTAGTTCTTCTCCCAATTTTCAAAAAGTAAAATCTCAAAAGGTCATTGTACCAGCTCCACTATGCTTTCATATCATAGACAAATTATAGAACTGGTACCAGCAAATATTCCAACAATAAGGGAAAACAAAGTATGGAAGATGATCGCTATCTAGAGCGTATCAATTAGAATTTAGACAATCGTCATAAATTTGATAAATATTACTGTGAATCCAAAACATATTAATGTAATCATGATAAAGGCTACGATAAAGAAGACATTGAGTTTGAAGATACCGATACTTATAAAATATTATCATTTTAAGGATGTTAAGCAAAAACAGAAAAATAACAACAGGACTAATCATCATTACAAAGAAATAAATACCAACAATTACAAGGGCTGTGCTTGTCAACTTTTACAATGTCTTGGTCTGATCCTGGCACATTAGTAGACATTTTACTTGCTAAAGGTGGTAATTTTTTAAATGTTTACTTCTTGTATTTTGATGATCCAAGTAACTGTCCGTACTTCCTTCAAATAGGGCAGCCGCTATGACTATTATTATAGATTGTGAAAGAATTGAGGCTATTCGTAAAATTTAAGGCTAGCTGAATAAAAAACAGTGGGCTCTTCCAAAATTGGGAGTAGCCTTTTTAGTGTATGGTGACTTATGATAACAGTGAATATATTTAACTTCTTTCAACAATGTTTTTTGTATCGAAAGCGTAGCGGCAGATACAGAAGTCTCCCACCTCTATAGCTAGTGAGATGAATGCGAATTTAAGCTTCTTTTCAGCGGGTATCCAAACATCCGCTGAAATAGAGGAACTCAGTCTAAGAACGCCACGTCCTGTGGCAATTTATCTGTGCGAAAGCGAAGCGACAGCAACACACGACTGAGTGACCAACATCATGCTACTGACGCTACGTTAGCACTACGCTTTCGCGCAAAAAACATCTGTCGGCCCAAAGCCTCTGGCGGATGTCACAGAATCGACTTTGTGTTAATACAAAGTCGATTCCGGACGCAATTATGCCGAGGCATAATTGATATTAGATTTTGCACTTTTTGATTATAGACAGTAAAGTGTGAAATCAAAAAGATCATCTATGTACCTGCTTGCAATTCTACGAATGGAGGTCTATTAAATGGAACCGAATACTCCAAATCAAATTGTTACACAAATTGGTCTAACACTTAAAAAAACTTCGCAAGGATAGACAGTTAAACCTTCAAGAATTAGCAGCATTAACAGGTGTTAGTACACTCACGCTTGGAAATATAGAACGTGGAGAAACCAATCCTACACTTGGTGTGCTATGGAAAATTTCAACAGGACTATCACTTCCCCTTATGTCCTTATTTTCAACTGCAAGTAATGTCACGCTATCACAGGCAGGAAAAGGTCTGCGTATTGCTGGAGAGCAAAAAAATTGGGTGATCGAGCCCATTTTTCAAACAACTATTAATGGCATCGAGATGTATCGTGCCTATTTACAGCCTCACAGTCTCTATCAGCCAGAAAAACATCATCCTGATACAACTGAAATCGTTACAGTCATGAGAGGAACTATAACGATGCAAGTTAACGATATCTCGTATACATTAAATCGATACGATTCTATCAACTTTAAAGCGGATGGCATTCATACCTATATCAATAACTCAGAAAGCTTGGTCGTATTGCATATTGTTCTAAAATACGGTATTTAATCAATTACGCACTAGCGTAATTGCGTCCAGATTTTTTCGACCTCGATCGAAAGCGCCTCTTCAAAATCTGTGACATCCGCCAAGTGCTTTGGGCCAACCTGATGTTGGTCACTCAGTCGTGTGTACCTTTCGCACAGTAAAGATTTACTGAATCTAGATAAAAAAATGAACCAGTTATTCTCAGTCTATAGAGAATAACTGGTTTTAAGTTAATTAATTATTTATCATTAATCCAGCTGATTAACGTTTTATCAAAAGTTTCTGATTCTTCATACATTGGATTGTGACCACTCTTTTCAAAAATAACTTTTTTGACATTTTTGAATAGCCCATCTATTGAATCCCAAAGTGAAACAGGAGCAACTAAGTAATCATATCTACCTAATCCTATAAAAACAGGTTTTTCAACATCAGCCAATAAGTGAATCAAATTGCGTTCAGCAAATGCTACTCCCCAAAGATAATCAATGATTTGCATATTTGTATAGACGCCTTCCCACATATCTGTAGCATCAAATGTGTAATCATAGAAACTATGTGCCCCCATGCGAAGACACATATGCACAAAGCGTCTTTCAGGGTCTTTCTGAATATCATTTTCTAAAAAAGCAATATCCTGCTCAAATTGTCTTTTTCGCTCAGCATCTGCTGTTTCGTTAAAATAAGAAAAGCTTTGCTGCTGTCTTTCTTGACTATTAGTCGGTGCAGAATTCAAGAGTATAATTTTGTCTATATATTGCGGATATTTTTTAGCATAGGACAGGGCCATAAATGCATGTCCAGAATGTCCTAAAATAATGAAATTCTCTAGCTTGAGAAATTGTCTTGCAGCCTCAATATCTTCTACAATTTTATCTAAAGTATAATCCTCTTGTTTTAGTTCTTGTGGTGATTGCACAAATCCTCGGTGATCTAAAAAGTAAAATTGAAAATGCTTATAGAGATTTTCAGAGAATAAGCGAGGGTAATATACACTACTGCCAATTACCACAATTTGCTTCCCTTGTCCCTTTACACAATATGTTAAATCAAAGCCTTCACAATTGATGTTATTCATAATAATAGTACCTCTTTTCTAATTGTTTTAGAAGAGCTATCGTGAAACTCTTCCTTCTATCACTCCCTTTCCTTTTTACATTCCCGTGTCTTTTCCATTGAACGCTCAAGCATTCATACTCACCTCAAGCATTTTTTATATCTATTATACCATCTAATCAAGACAAGCTATAATAGAAATTAAGATTTGAACAAAAAATTGAAAAGGATAGATACATGGATAAATAATTAAAACACATAATAACGCTGAGAGAAAATGGGCAATTAGAAGAAGCTAATCAGCTAATGATAGCTCTCGTTAAAGAAAAACCTGAAAATGGATTGTATCATTATCATTGTGCATGGACTTATGATTCATTAGGAAAGGAAAAAGAAGCCGTCCTCACTATGAAAGAGCCATCCAATTAGGACTTGGGCATGAAGATTTAGAGGATGCTTATTTAGGACTAGGAAGAACCTATCGCACATTAGGTCAATATAAACAGTCAAAACAAATTTTAGAGCAGGCTATAAATGATTTTCCAGATGCCGAGCATTTAAAGGTTTTCTATGCTATGACGCTCTATAACTTAAAGGAACATTCAAAATCAATGGAAATTTAATTAAATACTCTCCTATCCACTTCAAAACACGAAGGCGTAAATGCATACAGCAAAGTCATTAAGTTTTATAGTGATAAACTTGATTATATTTGGGAGTAACCAAGAATGCATAAAAGATCAGGTTCCAGTTTGTAAACCTGATCTTCTTTTATTTAATTCGCAATATATGTCTTTCTTGATAAAATAGCGACAAATAAAAATGAAATTATACCACTCAGGAAAAACAAATAACTTAATGGTATTAAAAAGAAATTTCTTTCCACAATTGTTCCATCTGGCATTAATTCATCTCCAATCAATCCCTTTGTAACTAAACATAAAACCCCTAAACAAATTGGCAAAGTAGCAAATATATATTTTTTCATCCTTTATTCTCCTTTGAACTTTTATTCCTTTATTTAAATAGTAAATCAAAATTGAAATATGTTTTTAACACTTACTATTGACATAGTAACTGCATTCACATTCTAAGTCAATATTTTTTTATCGAAAAACAATAAATAAATATTGTATTCCACCTTTCGTTTAATCCATAATTTCGCAAAATAAAATAAGAACGTGCATTCCCCCTCTTTTAAGTATTTTTACGTCAATGAATTTTTTGTATTTAATTTATATGGTGCGAGTGTATATAAAAAAATAATAATTATAGTGTCGGATAATCTGTAATATTAATAAAAAATACGGCTGCTAATTAAAGCAACCGTCGTGTGAAAAAATTCACCTATTCTAATTGAATTCTACAATGCCTTAGAAGCTTGTTTAATAAGTGCTACTACCATTTTATCCATCTGTGCAAATCGATCATCCTTTGTTTGACCATTTACATAGCGATAGTAAATTTGCTGACAAATAACAGCTAATTTAAAGTAAGCAAATGTAATGTAATAATTAATAGCTGAGACATTCCGTCCACTTTTCTCTGCATAGCGCTGTATAAATTCCTGGCGCGTATAAAAGCCTGGTAAAATTGTTACTGGAGGCTCTCCAAGTGCGTATAATAGCATTTTTGGATCATCCGCATGCATCCAGTAGCTCATTGCCACACCTAGATCAGCTAATGGGTCCCCTACTGTTGTCATTTCCCAATCAAAAAGTCCAATCATTTCCGAAAAATCATTAGAAAACATAGCATTATTCAGCTTGTAATCATAATGAATAATCGTAGCTTCACTGTTAGTAGGAATATGGTTCATTAACCATGTTGTCAACGCTTCAACCTCAGCATGCTGTGCTGTTTTCGCTTTGTTATAGCGTTCAATCCAGCCCTGTACCTGTCGCTCCATAAATCCTTCTGGCTTGACTATATCCTTAAGCATCGTCTCCTGATATGGAATAGCATGAAGAGCTACAAGGGAATCAACCATTTTTTCAGATATCTGGCGTGCTAATTGCTCGCTATGCTCAATGCCCTTAGGAAAATGTGTGTCAAGCACAATCCCCTTCTTTCGTTCCATTAAGAAGAAATCACTGCCGATGATATCTCGGTCTTCAACGTAAACAAATGGCTTCGGTACAGCAGCTAAAAATGGATGCAAGGCTGATAAAATCATAAATTCACGTTTCATGTCATGCGCTTTTTTGGCGACTGGTCCATGTGGAGGTCGACGAAGAACGGCTTCAAAATCACCTACATTTAGACAATAGGTCAAATTTGAATGTCCTGCACTAAATTGTGAAATTTCAAGAATTCCTTCTGGTAAATCTGGAAATTGCTTTTTCAAAAATGACTGTAATTTCACTTCATCAAGACGTTCATTTGCCCTTACTTGTATCGTATCCATCAAAACCCTCCCTTAAATAATTGAGCTCATGCCACCATCTACAACAATAACATCTCCTGTTACATAATCTGAGGCAGCCGCCGCTAAAAATAATGCAACTCCCTTTAAATCATTCTCAGAGCCTAAACGTTTTAAGGGTGTGGCACCCATTAAATAATCTTGTCCACGTTCAATTAAAACGTTTGACATTTTTGTTGGGAAGAATCCTGGCGCAATCGCATTGACATTGACACCATATGGCCCCCATTTTACGGCTAAATCCTTTGTTAAGGTAATAACCGCCCCCTTACTCGCGTTATAGCCAATAGTATCCATAAAATCTGGTAATGTACCGCCTAGCCCTGCAATTGAGGCGATATTAATAATTTTGCCACTTTTTTGTGCCAGCATTTGTTTACCAACTGCTTGACTCATTAAAAATGTACCGTTTACATTAACATCAAATACTTTTTGCCAAGCCTCATATGGCATTTCAACAGCAGGAGTTCCCCAAGACGCTCCACTATTATTTACTAAAATATCAATATTGCCGAATGTTTCGATAGTTTTTGATACTACGTTCGCTACATCGTCTGATTTTGTTACATCGCAGGCAAGAGCTAATGTTTGTACACCTAATTTCTCAAGCTCTGCTGCTATCTCCTCACACGCCTCTACCTTTCGTGAGCACAGCACCACATTGGCACCTGCCTCTGCAAAGCCTTGTGCAATCTGAGCTCCCAGTCCACGTCCCCCACCTGTTACGATGGCCGTCTTTCCCTTCAGGCTAAATAAGTCAAGTACCGTCATTTCACCAGCTCCTCTAGTTTTTTAGCATGTTTTTTCAGCTCCAATTTAGCAATTGTATTACGATGCACCTCATCCGGTCCATCTGCTAAACGCAATGTGCGAGAATTGGCCCACTGTGCAGCGAGCGTCGTATCAGGTCCAACCCCAGCAGCACCAAATGCCTGAATCGCTCGGTCAATAACTCTTAAAGCCATATTAGGAGCAACCACTTTAATCATGGCAATTTCTGCTTTCGCTTCTTTATTACCTACTGTATCCATCATATATGCTGCTTTTAGCGTTAACAATCTTGCCTGCTCGATATCAATGCGAGACTCTGCTATCCGCTCACGCATCACACCCTGATCTGCAAGTGGTCGATGAAAGGCCCGTCGCTCTTGCACACGTACACACATTTCCTCTAATGCTCGATCAGCGGCCCCAATAAGACGCATACAATGATGGATTCGACCAGGTCCCAATCTTCCCTGTGCAATGGCAAACCCCTTACCCTCACCCCACAATATATTGTCCACAGGTACGCGAACATTCGTGAACGTTACCTCACCGTGTCCTTCTGGTGCATGGTCATAACCAAAAGCCGTTAACATGCGCTCTATTTTTACTCCAGGTGTGTCCATAGGGACGAGAATCATTGACTGTTGCTCATGGATTGGTGCTGTCGTATCTTTATGTTTTCCCATAAATATAGCGACTTTACAACGAGGATCTCCAGCCCCTGTTGTCCACCACTTATGCCCATTTAGGATATAAAAATCCCCATCACGTTCAATACTAGCCTCAATATTGGTCGCATCGCTTGAAGCAACTGCTGGTTCTGTCATTGCAAAGCAGGAACGTATTTCTCCACGTAATAATGGTTCTAGCCACTCTTTCTTCTGCTGCTCTGAGCCATAGCGCACAAGCACCTCCATATTTCCTGTATCAGGTGCATTACAGTTAAAAACTTCTGGCGCAAGTAAAGAGCGTCCCATAATTTCACATAAAGGCGCATACTCTAAATTTGTTAAGCCTGCCCCATATTCACTATCTGGCAAAAATAAATTCCATAAGCCTGCATCCTTTGCTTTTTGCTTTAACTCCTCCATAATGGGTGGAATTGCTCCCCAACGATCCTCCATTGCTTCAACCTGTGCTGCATACACTGCCTCATTTGGATAAATGTACTGCTCCATAAAATTAGTCAGCTTCGCCTGTAACTCTACTACCTTTTCACTATAAGAAAAATTCATAGAAAATCCCCCTTCAATAAAAATGAATGAATGTTCATTTTATTTCTTACATTAAATGTTACCGCTATATTTCCTGTAAATCAATCATCTATTTCAGAAAAATTTGAATGATAGAGAAAATATGGTCATTAAACAGCATTTTAGAGAGGTAGGGAAATTTTCAACTCAAAAACATTATTTTTAGTGATTATGGCTCAAAAAATTGGACAATATTTGCTAATAAATGACGAATGGCAAGAGGTAAATGGCGATTTTTTAAAGATACTAAATATACATTGCGCCGTAAATTTGGACCATCAATTTCTTTTTGTACAATAGTTTTTGCGGTAGGACCTTGTAAGTAATTTTCTGGTAAGATCGTAATTCCTAAATTTTCTCGAACAAGCGATACAGCCGTTTCAAAACGCTCAATTTCATATTGAATATTCATCTTTACGCCAGCCTGCTCGAATGCACATAAAATATCAAGCCTCGTTTGAAATCCTTCTGTACTAATGATAAATGGTTCATTACATAAATCAGCAATCGTCAGTCGATCCTTTTCTGCTAATGGATGATTTAATGGCAAAACAGCAACTAGCCGCTCTTCATATAAGCAACGAACTTCTAGCTCTTCATCCTCCATCCGCTGATTAGTAATAATTACATGTGTTTTATAGCTTTTTAGTGATTTTTTAACCCGCTTACTGCCTAAAATATCTACTAAATGAATCATCATTTGTGGATAGTCACTTTTATATTGTGCAATGACTTTTGGTAGCCAATGCTTGATGGATTCCATCACACCTATCGTAACTTCACTTGTACCATGTACGATTACTTCATCCATTTCTATTTTTAAAACTTCCATATTTTTTAATATAACTTTTGCTCGTTCATATAAAAGCTCACCAGCTTCTGTTAGTTGAAGGTTTCTTGTATTTCTATTCAATAAGGGGGAGCCAATCTCTTGCTCTAATTTCTTGATAGCATTGCTTAAGGAAGGCTGCGAAATATGCAATTTTTCTGCTGCCTTTGAAAAATTCATTTGCTCAGTAACAGCAATAAAATATTGTAACTGTTTTAAATCCAACACAATATCACTCCTATTTATAGTTAAAAGCTATAGATTAATAATAATTATATATTAGTAATTATAATTATGTGAATATATAATAAATTTACAACATTATTTACACTACAATAATATTGGAAATGGGGTTAAGAGGGTTATGTATGCAATGACAGATCAAAAACAATGGGAAGGCCGTATAGATTCAACTACTAATACGAGTAGTTTTCGTTTGCATCAAAAGGTAAAAAGAATTCCAATTAATGATGTAAGCGCTTCAGATTATCAGCATGCTGCAATTGTTGGCTTTATTTGTGATGAGGGTGTACGCCGCAACCAAGGTCGTGTAGGGGCAGCAAGTGGACCAAACGCTTTACGTGCAGCATTAGCTAGCCTTCCTTGGACTTTCACCGAGGATCAGCAAGTAATTGATGTAGGCAATATTCTGTGCCTAAATCATGCACTAGAAGATGCACAAAATGAGCTAGGCGGAATTGTTCAAACACTTCTCACGAAAAAATGTCAATGTGTTGTGCTTGGTGGTGGGCATGAAACATTATATGGCCACTATTTAGGTGTTCGTGCAGCACTGCCAAAGGATGCAAAAATCGGCATCGTCAATATCGATGCTCATTTTGACTTACGGCCTTATGATGAACAGCCATCGTCTGGTACCATGTTCCGTCAAATTCTAGAGCAGGATCCATATACTGATTATTTTGTCCTTGGAATTCAGCGCTATGGCAATACAAATGAGCTATTTGAAAAAGCTGATGAATTACATGTGAAGTATAGATTAGAAGAGAATATGACAGCTGAAAATAAAGTGCAAATTCTCGATGATCTTCAGCATTACATGGATAATCATGATTATGTGCTGTTAACGCTATGTATGGATGTACTAAATGCTGCATTTGCACCAGGTGTTAGTGCACCTTCCCCGTTTGGGCTGGACACAACAACTGTACGCACAATACTACAAAAGGTAGCATCACATCCAAAGACACATTCTTTTGATATTTGTGAAGTAAATCCTTCTCTTGATGAGAACGGACGCACAGTTAAATTAGGTGCTTATTTTGTCTATGAAGCACTAAACAACTTACTGAAGGGGCAAGGTTCATGATCGAATTTAATCAAATTACAACAATCTTTTTAGCAGCTGCCCTATTAGGATTAGGCAGCTGGCTAATCAGCAGAATAAGCTTTTTAAAACGTTTTTGTATTCCAGCACCAGTTGTTGGCGGCTTATTATTTGCCGCATTAGCAACTATTTTAAAGACAACAGGTACCTTAGAAATTTCTCTTGATACATCTTTACAAAGTCTATTTATGATTACCTTCTTCACAACAATTGGCTTAGGAGCAAGCTTTAAACTAGTGAAGCTAGGTGGTAAATTACTCATTATCTACTGGTTAGCGTGTGGCTTCCTTGCACTTATGCAAAATGTGATTGGTGTATCCCTTGCTTCACTAATGGGCATTCATCCATTAATCGGTATGATGGCGGGTGCTGTTTCCATGGAAGGTGGGCATGGAGCAGCAGCAGCATTTGGACAAACATTAGAAGACTTAGGTATTTCTTCTGCCATGACAATTGGTGCAGCAGCAGCTACATGTGGATTAGTCGCTGGTGGCTTAATTGGTGGTCCTATTGTGAAGTACTTAGTCGGTAAGTATAATTTAACACCTGATGAACAAGAAACTGAGGAAATAGACTATGAAAATAAACAAGAGCAAATTACATCTGATTCATTCTTTACACAGGTAATAATCATTACGTTCTGTATGGCTGTTGGTACGTATGTTGGAACATTGTTCTCAGAGGCGACAGGCTTTGTATTGCCAGGCTATGTAGGGGCCATGTTTGTTGCTGTGATTGTACGTAATATTATGGATAAAGTAAAACCAGCAGCGATTAATATGAAAAGCATTTCTTTAATCGGTGATGTGACATTAGGTATTTTCCTTTCAATGGCACTCATGAGCATTAAATTATGGGAAATTGCCGATTTAGCACTTCCACTATTTATTATTGTGTTTGCACAAGTCTTCTTTATCGTTGTATTTAGTATCTTTGTATTATTTAAATTACTTGGAAAAAATTACGATGCGGCGGTTATGGTTGCAGGCTTTGCAGGTCATGGTTTAGGGGCAACACCAAATGCAATGGCTAATATGTCAGCTGTTGTCCAACGCTTCGGTCCATCGAAAAAAGCATTTCTTGTTGTACCAATCGTTGGGGCATTTTTAATCGATGTCTTTGGTATACCAATAATTATCACAACGATTAATTTATTTAAATAATGAAAAAGCCGTGCAATCGTCTATCTTTGACACATTGCACGGCTCTTTTATTGAGCTATCATTATTGTAATATTTCACTAACAGTGACAAATTCGTAGTCTTGCTTTTGCAAGTAAAGAATAACGTTTTCGAGACCATTTGCGGTTGATTGATGAATATCATGCATTAAAATAATACTACCATCTTTCGCTGATGCTTTAACATACGCTAAAATCTTATCTGCATTGCGATGCTTCCAATCGAGTGTATCAATTGACCATAGAATGGACGGCATTGATATGACAGAACGAACTTGTTCATTCGTGGCACCATAGGGCGGACGGAAAACTGTTGGATACTGACCAATTGCTGCATAAATTGCATTGCTAGTTCGATCAACCTCTTGCTTAACACTTGCTGTTGATAGGTTAGTCAATTTTGAATGATTCCATGTATGATTCCCTACTTCATGTCCTGCCTCATAAATTGTTTCCACTAAGGCAGCATTTTTAGTGACATTTTTGCCAACCATAAAAAAGGTTGCATGGGCATCGTATTTTTTTAGTATTGCCAAAACTTGTGGTGTAACTTTTGCATCTGGTCCATCATCGAATGTTAATGCTACTCGTTTCTTTTCTCCTTTGGCTACTGCAACACCTTTATTATAGATTTTATTATCTAGCTTTTTAAGGTCCACTAGCTCCGAAGCCTTGACATAACCTTTTTGTGCATCGGTTTCTACATAGGCCCAGCCAGCAAGTATTGTATATTGCTGCACTTCTGTTTTATTTGCAATTGTACCAAGCACTTCACCACTAGGGCTAGCCGTTAAACGAAGGGTAGCTCCATTTTTAGCATTTACTTGCTTTTTTATGATAATTGGCTTCTTTATAGAATTCGTTGCTACATAGCCTATTTCCTGACCAGATTGAACAAAGGACCAGCCTCCAGGTGCTGCTCCATATACATAGATTAGGCTGTTTTCATAAAGCTGTCCTGTTTTTTGTGAACTTGGACTAGGATATGTAAATAAAGTTGTTCCACCTTTATTAGCTACTATATACTTTTCAGATTTTAAGCTTGCTAATGCTGCCGTTTCTACGTACCCCTCTAGCTGTTGCCCTTTAATGGATGCCCATTCCCCACTTACAGATACAACTTTTACATAACTTCCCTTTGTTGCATGACCGATTATGGCACTATCTACAGAAGGTTCTACATATATTGCTGTGTCTTTGGCTACTTGCTGAATAGCTGATGCTCCCTCCGCATTTGCATAACCATCAGCTACAAATAGAAAGCTAATTAAAAATGTCAAAAACATAGCATAGGGTAAAAGTTTTTTCATTGTTTTCCACCGTCCTTTATTATCACAGATGTCATTTTACATGTGTGTTTGTACTGAAAAATAGAGGATTTCACTTATATTATAGAATAATAGATTATACCAAAAAATAGTAAAAATCAACTAGTTTTTGTAATTGAAAATTTCTTCATAAACATGCTTCGATAGTTGGGATCAACTGCATATTGTTGAATAGTTTGTTCATGCTTTGTTAAAAATTCTTCAACGATTTTTTCCTTAAATAAATCATTTCCCTGTGGTAACGTTGGCAAAAGAGATGCCATTTCAGTTATCAATATATCTCTTGGAATCTCATATAATTCTCCATCGATTTCAAAGCCATAGCCCTGTGCATTTGGAACTAAAATCGCCCCCATCATCGCATTATAAACCAATGCTTTCTCTTTTGATGTGGAAGAAGAAAACCAATTATTTAAGGCCTCATTGTCATTTCGATAAATGACACGTAATACCTCCTCTCTTAAATCGAAATAGTCGATTGTATCCCCATGCATGAATACGGTATTTGCTATTTTACCGACCTTCATATGATCCCCAACATATGTGCCGATGAAAGGCTCCCAAGCAGCCTTCTCTTTTTCGGGTGCCTGTGTATTAGTGCATCCTACTAATAAGACGATTGAAAGGACTAAAAAAGTTGCTAATTTTTTCATGTTTTTTTCCTCCTATAGTGCTTCATAGGCTGTTAGCGCATCTTCAATATGCAATGGTGGTGTCCAAGCTTGCCCTGCTGCATTTGTTGTAATGAAGAGATAACGATTGCCATTTTTTTCAATAATAGATGCTAAGCAAAGACCCGCTTCAGGCGTGTAGCCTGTTTTCCCCCCAACAATTGTCCCTTCTGCTCCAGCTATTTTCATAAAAAGTGAACTTGATATTGTCATTTCATTTGGGACATGCGTTATATAGCTTTTTGAGGTTAAAATTTGATAAAAGGTTGGATTTTCAATAGCATAACGAAATAATTTACTAAGATCACGCACACTTGAAACATGCGTATTATCATGTAGTCCGCTGGCATTAACAAAATGTGTATTATCCATCCCCAATTCCTGTGCCTTATTATTCATAAGCGTCACAAAAGCTTCCTCACTGCCTGCAATAGCATCTGCCAATGTTCCTGTAGCATCTGCACCAGAGGCTAGCAGTGTACCATATAATAAATCCTCCATTGTTACAAAATCACCTGCCTTAAAACCAGCCATAGAAGCATTTTGAGCAGTAAATTTTGTAATGGTTTGTGGTTCAACAATTGTTTGCTTTTGAAGATTGACACTACCCTCTATGGCCACAATTGCTGTCATAATTTTCGTTAATGAGGCTGGATATACAATGGCATCTGCATTTTTTTCATATAAGACATCTCCTTTTTCGTTCAGCAGCAAAGCATTTTTACTATGTAATGTAGGTAGCTCTATTTGTGCATTTTCGGTTCTGTTATCAAGATAATAAAAAAGGAAAGCTGCCACACAGATACAACAAAATAAGACAAATTTCTTCATAAAAAAACGCCCCCCACACATTATAATAGGAGGCAATTCTGAATATTCCTGTAGGTAATTTATGAAGAATTTCTTAAGATACTGACCTAATAAAAAACATCGAAATCTGAGTAAATCGTAGTGATGGTATTATTTGATAATTTAAAGAACATATCTTGTGAAACCGTTAGTTTTAAGGCATCATCCTTTTTTAAGCCCGCATATAATCCACGTAAAATGCGTCCAGTTAAGCCATGTGAAATCACGATCACTTTTGGTTCACGCTGTATCTCCTCTAGCCAATTACTTATCCTACTTGTAACAGCTTCGTAGGTTTCTCCATTTGGTGCATGAAAATACCAACTATAGATGTCTTCCTTGTGAAAGAGATTTGGCCAAGCACTTTCGATTTCAGATGTAGTTAGACCCGCCCATTGACCAACAGCCACTTCAGTTAATCGTTTGTCCTGTTGAACGTTTTGAACATCAACTCCAATTGTTTCACAGATAATGGCAGCACTTTGCATGGCTCTTCCTAATGGGCTCGATATAATTTTCCAATCTTGAGGATTGCCAATGATACTTTTTAGCATACATGCATTTTGCTGTACTTGCTGAATGCCAGCTTCAGTTAAAGGTGAATCAAGCTCACCTTGGTAACGACCCTGTGTATTAAATTCTGTTTCACCATGGCGAAATAGGTAAATCGTTTGACTCATTCTGATTTCCTCCTATGTACTCTACCTACTTTTAGCTACTCTAAAATAACAGAATAATATAGGAAATGCTCAAGAACAAGCATAATGGACTGTAAATCCAAGTATCATATCGAGCAAACTGAGAATGCTTTATTTTTTTAAAAAACCCTAGATAATTAAAATCACCAATAGCTCGAATCATAAAAACGATAGAACATATTATACTTCCAAGCTTTGAAAGAGCATTTGTCTGAAGGCTCTCTAAGTATCCAGCTTGAAAAATTAGCATAAAACTAGCCAGCAAAATAAGAACAGCAACTAGTATGGTTCCAAGCTTTCTTGGCTTAAAAATAGGCTGATGCTCTCCCTCCTTTACTGGAATGACTGCCACTGTTCCCCAACGACCTCCAAAGGCCCAATACATATGAAGCACACTGATAAACCACAGAAGACTAATTGCTATAAACACTATTACAGTTGTCATTGGTTTCCTCTCCTCAATCATAATTCAACAAAACATACACTACCGTATGTTGCAGTGTAAAAGTAGTCCCTAATAAGGGTTCTACACCATATTAGGGACCTTAATGAATATGCTTTAATAGCTTCAGCATTTTTTCAATCTCAAAATGGGGATTTGCTTCAAACCTTGTCATCCACCCCACATACGTCAAATAGGCAAGTCTTGCTCGATCTACTGATTCAACATCAGCCATGCCCATTTTTCGGTATAATTTTGCCACACAGGTAATTCTCTGTTCTTCAATATCGACTAATTTAGCTGCAACAGTAGAATCATATTTAGCCCATGCATAAATGCCAATCTCTATTTTTTTATCTCTGCTAAAGCTAATGCGTAGCAGCTGTTCCAATGTAGCCTGTTCCTGCTCCATACTTTGAACAATGTGCTTTGTTGCATGTATTTCCCAATACTCGAGCATTGCATCTAACAGCTCCTGATGATCACGGAAATAATGGTAAAAACTACCTTTACTAATCTTAAGTAGGCGGGCAAGTGCTTCTATTCGAACTTTATGTATTCCTACATCAGCTAGTTGTTGTAATCCAGCCTTAATCCAATCTTCCCTTGTTAATTGCATAGTCATTTCTCCATGAAAATACGATAGCGTATGTTTTGTGTTAGAATACCACTATTCTCATTATTTGTCAATTATTCAGTTGGTTTATTTTTAAGAATTTTAATGTTGTTACTGACTGTAATATTGATTGTTAATACTCTTGGTAAAATACAAGCACCTACTAAAATGATTGTCATAAGCTTTTTCATTTGTCATCCCCTTTTTATGTTTTAAATGACCAAAGTTCCTTGCCATAAGCTACTTTGGTCACGACCATTATCAAAATGTATTATCAAATAGATTTTCTGTAATACCAAGTAAAATATCATCCTCTGCAAATGTCATAAGTTCTTGCTTGGTAATATTGTTTTGCTGAATAAGACGATTTGATTGAATGGTTACTAGCTTTTCAAATAAATTACGAATATATCGCCCATTTGAAAAATTAGGAATCGACTCAATCGGAATTTTGTGTAATTGATCTTTCATATGGTTTGCAAATGTTTCTTCATATTGATAATCATTGTTTTTACATAGCATTGCAAAAATATCATAAAGCTCCTCTGTGCTGAAATTATCAAATTGCACAAAATGATTAAAGCGTGATTTAAAGCCTGGATTAGCTAATAAAAATTCCTCCATTAGCTCTGTATATCCTGCTACAATAACGACCAAATCATCACGTAAATCCTCCATTGCTTTTAATAGGCTATCAATGGCTTCCTTTCCAAAGGCATCTTGTTTATCATTAACCAGTGAATAGGCCTCATCGATAAAAAGCACGCCGCCTTTTGCCTTATTGACCACTTCCTGTACCTTTAGAGCTGTCTGACCTACATAACCTGCAACTAACCCCGCACGATCTGTTTCTACAAAATGTCCTCTTGAAAGAACACCGAGATGCTTATAAATTTGACCAATAATCCTTGCAACTGTTGTTTTCCCTGTGCCTGGATTACCAGAGAAAACAAGATGATAGGTTATTGGGAAGCTTGTTAATCCATGATCGACACGTAAGCTTTGAATTTTAATAAAGTTGATGAGGTTATGTAATTCCTTCTTAGCATTTGGAAGTCCTACAAGACTATCTAATTGCTGTTGTAGTTTCTCAATTTCCCGCTCAATTTCTGGTGTTATTCGTAAGCGTTCTCCATTTATAAATTCACCGCTATAAATAATCTTGCCATCCTCATTAAAATAATCTCCTCGACCATGCCTTTCTCCATTTACAAGTTCGCCAATATAGCACGCCTGTCCATTAGCATAATAAAGAGTACCATGTCCTGTCATGGCATCCTCTTTAAATTGGCCCTCCGCCTCAAGCACTCCTAGCTTCGAGTATATCTTTCCCTTGCCGTGTTTTGCATCCTCGAAAAAATACCCTTCGTATTTAAGTGCGGATACCCCACTCTCAAGCTCCTTCGTACTTGGTATCTCGGGTGTATAGTAAAGCTTACCTGCCCCCTGCATATGATTCCAAATAAAATCACCTTCATATTGTAAAAAACCGTTTGGATAATATTGTTTCCCTTTTCCCTTCTTCATGCCATGGACAAAATCACCCTCATATTGTGGCTGATCTAAATGGAAATACTGTGTACGCATCTCCTGAAAAGGAGCAGTTAAATTTTCCTCATAATGTAATACTCCGTAGCCATCCATTAAATCATTACGAAAATGACCCTCGTAATAAATATGCCCATCTTTATATAAAATGCCATTTCCTTGTTTTTTATTTTGAATAAATTCACCTTGGTAAATCATTTGGCCTTTTAAATACATAATGCCATTTCCCTGCTTCATGTGATTGGCAAATTCACCCTCAAATAATAGCTCTCCATCTTGATCGAATAATGTACCCTTGCCATCATAAATGTCATGTCCAAAATCGTTTTTCTTCACACCGCCACGATACATTACTGTACCGTCTGGATAAAATAGCTCTTTTTCTTCATGATTATGTGTCATTTTATTGCCATCCTTTATCAATTCAGTATATGCTCAATTATAGCGTGGAACAGCATATATATGTGCGAATTTTTTGAATTTAAGGAGTTTTTACATGAAAAAAAGATACAAACTGTTAATTGGTATCCTTTTACCACTTATCATCCTTTTCGTTTCAACATTACTGATAACGCAGGATTCAACTTTTGATAAGGAGGTAACCGAACGGCTTGATATTGAGCAAGTAAATGAAATCGAAATTATTCGCGGCTCAGATGAAAAAACCATCACTGTAACAGATGCCTCTCATATCGATCAAATTATGCAGCAATTTAACGGCCAACCGCTCCGTAAAGTACGCTTCGATAAATCTGATGGTGACGAGGTATATTGGTTAACGTTACACATAAATGATGAGCGTGAAATAGGTTTACGCTTAGATAACTCAAAGCATTTATTTGTTTATCTATATGAAGAAAGCTATATGAAAGATTACAAACTTTTAGGAGATTTACAGTTAAACTTTATTGAGGAACTATTTCAATAATTGTTGTAAACATCAAAATCCGCTTCGTCTTTTAGAAGATTAAGCGGATTTTTTCTCTTTGATGAAATGTTATATTATATATAACGATAATTTTCCTGCATCGAATGAATGGTTTCAATCATTTCCTCTCTTAGCTCAATCGGCTCTATTACTTCAATATTAGCTCCTTGACTAAGCAGCCACATCTTAATCCCATGTCCAAAAACCTCTGCCTCAAATAAATAATGTCCATCTTTATTAGATAATATTTTAGCTGTTGGTAGACGATCTAATACAGCCTGAGGGGATGAGCCATTAAAGAGAAATTTAATATGCATAAGCTCACCTGCATGCATAAATTGAATACACTTGCGAAATTCACCTTCCTGAAAACGCTCAGCATAGGGTATCTTAAATTTTTTATCAAGCTCCAACAGATGCTGTATACGGTCAACTCGGTAGACAATGGGCAAATCCTTCTCATGCTTACTATCATAGGCAATTAAATAAAAATAGTACTCTGAGAAAATAACAGCGAGAGGCTTTACTATTTTTGCCGTTGGGATTGTTTCTCCCTCACGCAAGTAATCAATTTGAATCATATTCTTTTTTTGAATGGTCTCTGAGAGATTCCAAATTATTTGTAGTAAAGACTTTCGATGATTTAAATCTACATATAAATGCTTTTCGTTTAAGATAATATTATGAATAAACTCTTGTTTATCAGCCGCAACAATCGAAATAAGTTTATCTATAATCTCACTCATTTCAGATTTTAAAAATGCTCTTGATTCAATAAGAATTTTGACTATCGCTAAAACTTGCTCTTTTGATAAAATATGTTCTCCGATATTTGTTAGCTTATAGACCTTTTCTGCTCGCACATATTCTAAATGACAGTTTAATTTAGCCTTTTCAATATACGCTCGAATTTGATCCAAATCGCGTTGTATGGTTTTTTCACCAACTTGATGTGTAAATGCCTCTTGTTTTTTGTTTATTCCTTGACCATCCATCAATCTATCAAACATAGAAATGACGCGATAGCCTTTATTTTGTTGTGAATCTACCATATATCCCACTCTTTCTTCATCAGTACCTTTCTATTATACAAAATGAGTTGGACACTATTAGTCCTTTTCACTATAAAATTTCTATATTATTGCTATAATTGGTACTATACTAATTTAACAAAAAATCGTCATACAACAGACTAAACAAACTATATTTTTGTCATAAATAAGGGTATTTTTACAATAAAAAGAGCTTCAATCTTGTTGATTGAAGCCCTTCATGTTGTTGAAATACTATTATGTCAATGAAATCAATGTGACAAATTAAAAAGTATAGCCCTTTTTCAAAACGAGGGGTTGATCTCCGTTCCGACTGAGTGCTTTCCTGGGGGCGTCCGATGAGCCGCTTCA
>NZ_JBNNMG010000064.1:0-32361 GCF_050272555.1 Lysinibacillus sp. NPDC047702
TTTTTTTATGAAAAAAATTTAAAACCGGTGAAATTTTACTGATCGTAAAATTTCACCGGCTTTTTAGTTTAGAGAAGGGTTTTGTCCCAGCCTCTTCTTTATTTTAAAATTTAAGCTTCGATAAACAGAATCGGATAGAGCGTTTGACATACATTGAACAAAAGAAAAGCAGTAGAGCTACGAGAAGGGCTAGAGGAATACTAAAAGCGACTGGAAGGTCAACGCCACTCCATAGGCTCATCTTAATTTGTTCAAGACCAGATGTTCGTAAAATGCCAGCTAATATTGACAATAATGCACTTAAAATCAAGCCTGCATAGAGGATTACTAATACAAAGAGGGCTAATGAGCAAAAAAAGCTTTGAATGATTTTTATAAATGTCACTCTTTTTCCCTCCGTATAATTTGTTGTACTTTTGAATTCGGAGCAATTGAATAACTTTCCGTATAATAAAGTGTTTTTATTCTGCAATTATTCCCTACGTTTACAATTTCCCCATCCACTATTTCTGCGTGCGTATACGACAAACGTACATTTTTCCCTTTTACATAATTACAATTTAATTTTTTCTTTAATAATGGAAGAATGGAAATCCTATCCTTATCTACCCAAATATCATCAGCACTCAGATCTTTAATCTCACTTTCACCAGACAATTTTAAAGCGAAACTTTTAGCATTTATTTTTGCTGCTTTCACAATACCAATTACATCTACAGATTCGGCCTCTAAACTTTGTTCAATGGTTAACTTTCCAGTGCTATTTAATTTTATTACTTTTCCATTGTTCAGCTTAAAGCTGCCAGCACTCGTAATTTCATTAATTTCACAATAATCTTTTAATCTGCATGATCCTGTACTGTTGAAAATTTGCGCTACTACACGGGAATGAAAAGAACTATGACCATGTGCAGAGATCTTTTTTAGCCGTATTTCTTGATGTAAAGCAACAGCTCCTCGAATATTTAATTGCTCACAGTCTGTAGCTAAATCTTTAATATTGCCATTTGTAAGGGTTACAGTGCGTAGTTTTTGAATCAAAAATATTCACCTCATTTTATTTTAATTATTTTATATTTTAATAATTGAAATATATATTAATTAAAATATATATAGCTTCATTTTGTCAAGAACTAATAATTTGCCTAAATATGCGCTAAATGAGTCCTCATATATTTTCTAGGAAATAAAAGTTAGGAAGCCTTAAAATGAAATGATGTTAAAAATCATCAAGTGATGATTTTTTGCAAATATTTTTATGGGTCATCTGGTGTTATTAATCTAAATGTACTAGCTATTCATCACGGTTTAAAATTGGCACGGTTTTTGCATGATATAAAAGTGAAGCAGAAAGGGGGGATAAATGTGAAGGGGAAAGTCACAGGTTTTATCCATAGTGGAATAACGGTAAAGGATTTAGAGATTTCTTTAGATTTTTATGTAAATAAGTTAGGTTTGGAATTAATCTCGAGACAAATTTCAAGTAATGAATATATTTCAGACATAGTTGAACTTGTCAATTTACAAGAGGTCAAAATTGCATTTATTAGAATTCCAGGAGGGAATGAAATAGAGTTACTTGAGTATGTTGGCATGGAAAGATATCCAGGAAATGTTCGTCCATGTGATTATGGATCAGGACATATTTGTCTAAAGGTTGAAGGAATAGAAGAAATGTACGAGCGTCTAAAATTGTCTGGAGTTCAATTTAGATCTAAAAAAATTGTAGAAATTACATTAGGTGCAAATAAGGGATCAAAAGCTATTTATATGTATGATCCAGATGGATATATTATTGAGCTGATGGAAAAGAGTACAAATTAATGAAAGCGAATTCAGTAAAGGGTGGAGTCTATGCAAAGTTTACAAGGTAAAAAAGCAATACTTACAGGTGGCGTTCAAGGTCTTGGGTTAGCAATGGTAAAAGGGCTTTGTGAATATGGTGTAGAGGTTTGCATTATTGATTACTCCAATGATGTAGAGAAAATTGCTAAAGATATGCAGAATGAAGGATTTTCTGTATACGGGGTACGAGCAGATTTGTCGAATTTAGAGAAAATTCCAGAAGTATTCCATGTAGCAGTCCAACTATTAGGCGGGGAATTAGATATTCTTGTAAATAATGCAGGAATCCATAAACCAATGCCTGCAATTGATTTACAAATTGAGGACTTCCAAAAAATCATTGATGTTAATGTCACTGCAATATTCGAATTAAGTAGACTGGCATATCATGAAATGTTGAAAAAGGGCGCTGGGAAAATAGTCAATATTGCATCTGTATTAGCTGTACAGGGCGGTTATAATGCATCTGCCTATTCTGCAAGTAAAGGAGCGGTTGCCCAACTGACAAAATCTTTATCCAATGAATGGGCTAAAAAGGGTATTAATGTAAATGCAATTGCTCCTGGGTATTATAATACAGCATTAAATCAATTTATTCTTGAAGATGAATCAAGATATCAATCACTAATTAGCCGTATACCTGCTGAACGGTTTGGCGAGCCGAATGAATTAGCAGGTGCTTTACAATTTTTATGCTCAGATAAATCAAACTATATCAATGGCATCCTCTTACCGGTAGACGGTGGATTTTTAGGAAGATAAAAATTGGGTGTTTAAACAATAATCCCAAGAAAGTGAGCAATTATATGGAGTTGAATCTAGCTAGAAAAAATGTATTGATTATTGGTGGTTCAAAGGGCATTGGACTGGAAATAGCTAAGAGGTTTATAGAAGAAAATGCGTGTGTTTCAATTGTTGGCCGTTCTATAGAGCATTTGAATGAAGCCAAACTGCAGTTAAAAAATGTTACAACCTATCAATCCGATATTACGAATAATTATGAGCGTGAAGGTCTAATCGAAAAATACATATTAGATCATGATCATATCGATATATTGATAAATAATGCAGGGGGAAGTAATGGCTCTAGTATATTAGAAACTCCCATGGAGAATTTCTATGAAGCATTTGAATTAAATTATTTTTCGATCGTACATCTTAGCAAGTTGGTTCTGAAACATATGAAAAAACAAGGAAGAGGCAATATTATTAACATTTCTTCTATTTATGGTAGGGAAAGTGGAGGCAAGGCAACCTACAATAATTCAAAGGCAGCATTAATTAGTTTCACGAAAGCATTAGCAAGCGAAGTCGTTAAATACGGTATAAGAGTTAATAGCATTGCACCTGGTAGTGTTTATCATGAAAGTGGCGTTTGGGGAAGGCTAACAAGAGAAAATCCTTATAAAATTGAAGAGTTTGTAAAAAATGATATTCCAGCAGGCCGTTTTGGTAAACCAGAAGAAATTGCAGATGTAGTCGTTTATTTGTCGTCTGAAAAAGCTTCTTGGATTGTTGGTGCAACCATTAATGTAGACGGTGGACAATCTAAAATGAATTTTTAATTCTGTAGAAATAAACAATTATTATCAAAATAATTGAATTGATTTTGTAAAAAAATAGGAGGATTATACTATGAAAAATAAAAATGTACTAAAAAAATTAATGTTATCAATAATGGCGTTGTCGTTAATATTTTTAGCAGCGTGTTCAAGCAACAGTGGAAAAGAATCAGCATCAAATGGTAAAGCAACTACGATAAAAATGGCCAACCAAGTTGATGCAAATAACTTTTTAAATTTAGGATATGAGAATTTTAAGGATACCATTGAAGAGAAAAGCAACGGTGATGTAAACGTTGAAATTTATAATGGCGGTACATTAACAACTTCTGATGAAACAACAGCGGAATTATTGCAAAACGGTACAATTCAACTGTCAACAACATCGGCATACGGTATTGCGAATTCAATTGGTGCAAATGCTTTTAATATTTTCGATGTACCATTTTTATTTGATAGCCGTGAACAATTTTACACTTTCCTAGAGGGAGAATATGGTGACCTATTAAAGAAAGAAGTTGCCGATAAATCAAATATGTATCTGCTTGGATTCATTGATTTAGGTTACTATAGCATTTTAAATGGTAAAACATCTGTTAAGGAACCCGAAGATCTAAAAGGTTTGAAGATTAGAAGCTCATCTGCAAATTTACATTTAAGTACCTTGAAGTCAATGAAAGCAAACCCAACACCAATGGCTTATAGTGAAGTGTTTACAGGGTTACAGCAAGGTACAATCGATGGTGTATCTACAACAACACCTTTAATTTACGGAGATCGCTTTTATGAAGTAAATAACCATTTTACAGCGACAAATCACATTTTATTATTACATGGTGTGCTAGTAAATAAGGATTTCTATGATGGTTTAAGTGAAGATATGAAAAAAACGTTAGATGAATCTGTAGCTTCCTATACAAAATACGCAATAGACCTTGTAACGAAAGCTGAAAAAGATGCCATCGAAGGCTTAAAAGATAAAGGTGTGGATGTAGTCGAATTATCTGAGGAAGAGAGAGAGAAATTTAAAGAAGCAACATCAAATGTTGCCAAAGACAACATGGATGCAATTGGTCAAGAAAATTATGAATTAGCTATTAAATTACTAGAGGAATTGAAATAATTTCCTGAGAAATAAAATTCAACATATTGCCCTTGTAATGAAACATATTGAAATTACAAGGGCACAAAAGGAGGGGACAAGCAATGGAGAAGCCTATGAAGAAATCAATTGAAGCTTATGCTAGCTTTGCAATTCTATTAATTATGACACTAGTCATGTTTGCCGCTGTGGTTTCAAGATATGTTTTTAACTCCTCAATTGTTTGGGCAGAAGAACTATCAAGATATTTGTTTGTTTGGTTTGTTTTTATTAGTGCAAGCTATGCTGTCATTACGAAAGCACATATTAGAGTAGAAGCATTGAATATGATTATCCCCAAAAAAATTCGACCATATGTCAACTTGATAGGTAGTTTTATATGGATGCTGTTCAGTTTATATATTTCGTATCTAGGCTTTCAATATGCAATTAATTTATACAAACAAAACGCAACTTCAGCAGCACTTAATTTGCCAATGGGGGTAGTCTATTTAGGGATTCCAATTGGGTATTTTTTAATGGCTATAAGAATTTTTGTAGTGGAGATATTAGATATTTTTGTAAAGAGAAAAGAGGGTGAGAAATAATGTTAGGGGCCATTGGAATTCTCACAATTGTATTTATTCTATGTCTATTAATAAATATCCCAATTGCAATTGCTTTAGCTATTTCTGCGTTAACTGTTGTTCTAATTGAAGGAACAATACCTATTTCATTTCTTATTCAAGCGACATTTACATCGAATGATTCGTTCTCATTATTAGCTGTACCATTTTTCATCTTAGCGGGTGAATTAATGAGTACAGGGGGGATTTCTAGAAGACTTATTGATTTCTTCAAATCAATGGTGGGCTCCTGGACAGGAAGCTTAGGTTTAATTACGATACTTGCAAGTTTAATTTTTGCAGCAATCTCTGGATCAGGTGCAGCAACGGTTGCTAGTATCGGCGGAATTATGATACCACACATGATTAACAGTGGTTATAAGAAACCATACGCCGCAGCATTAACAGCAAGTGCAGGTGCCCTCGGTCCTATCATACCACCAAGTATTGTCTTTATTTTCTACGGGATCATGGCAGGGGTATCAATTAGTGACTTATTTATCGCTGGTATTGTCCCGGGTTTATTAATTGCAGTGATATTAATCATCATTAACTATATTGTATGTAAAAAAGAAGGCTATGTGGACCAACAACCAGAGGAAGAAAAAATAGGTTTTTGGCGATCATTAAATGAAGCAAAGTTCGGATTATTAGCCCCTATTATTATTTTAGGTGGGATCTATGGTGGTATTGTAACGCCTACCGAAGCTGCGGTAGTAGCTGTTGTTTATAGCTTAATCGTAAGTATATTCATTTATAAAGAATTACGATTCAGTGATTTAATGGATGTATTTTTAAAGGCTGCCGTTACATCTGGTTCTGTCATGATTTTTGTTGGTACTGCAACGTTCTTCGGTAAAATTTTAACATTAGAGCAAGTACCACAATATATAGCTAATGGCATTTCAGATTTTACAACAAATCCGATTATCGTTCTAGTGTTAATTAACCTTTTCTTATTAGTTGTAGGAATGTTTATTGAAACTGTTGCAGCATTATTAATATTTGTACCATTACTATTACCAATCGTTATACCTTTAGGAGTAGATCCATTACATTTTGGAATGATCGTATGCTTTAACCTGACGTTAGGCTTATTAACACCACCATTAGGATTAAATCTGTTTATTGGGGCAAAAGTGGCAAATATACGTTTTGAAGAAACCTTTAAACATTTAACGCCTATTTTAGTCGCGTTGCTAATATTACTGGGGGTCATTACATTTGTGCCTCAATTAACATTATTTTTACCACAGTTATTATCTAGTAAATAAAATATTAAAGTTAAATATAAATGACCTCCGCTGTTTAAAAGCAGGAGGTCATTTTTTTTATGAATGGTTCTCTACTTTATATTTTTGTAGTTTTCTTACAAGTGTGGATTGATCTATTTTTAATGCAAGTGCTGCTTTTCTTATACTAGGATAAATTTTAATTGCTTCTCGAATAATACTTTCCTCAAAAGATTCAACCTGATCCTTTAACGGTAAATGATGGGTAATTAATGTATTACTATTTGATACTTGAATGTTATCGCTATTTAAGTTTAATTCCCGTTGTAAATCATCCATCGTAATTTCTGAATGTTGACTCATTAAAACAACTCGTTCTACGATGTTCTGTAACTCTCTGACATTCCCTGGCCATTTATAATTGACAAATGTTTCAAGCACTTCAGATGAAAAAGAACGGTTTAATCCATATTTAATATTTAAATTATTCGTAAAATGATAAATAAGAGGAATGATATCCTCTACTCTTTGCTCAAGCGGTGGAATTTTTATTGGGATAATATTAAGTCGATAGTATAAATCCTCTCTAAATTTCGTCTCTTCAATCATATCCGATAAATTCCTGTTTGTTGCAGCAATTACACGGACGTCTACTTGAATTGGCGTTGTACCGCCAATGCGTACAACTTCCCGTTCTTGAAGTATTCGTAATAGTTTTACTTGAAGTTGTAGTGGCATTTCTCCAATTTCATCTAAAAAAATTGTCCCATTATTAGCGGCCTCAAATAATCCAGCCTTACCTTTTTTTGTGGCACCAGTAAAAGAACCTGATTCATATCCGAATAATTCCGATTCAAGAAGAGACTCGGGGATTGCACCACAATTAATTTTAATCAATGGTCCGTCCTTGCGAATACTATTTCGGTGTATTAAATCTACTATTTTTTCTTTACCTACACCAGATGGCCCTTGAATTAATACGCCTGAATCAATTTGTGCAACTCTTAGAGCCCGGTCAATAACATCTTTCATTTGTGTAGAATGTGCAATAATTGAATATTTCGGGTCACTAATCCCTTTTAATTGTTGTAATTCTTCATGGATTCTTTGATTTTTAATTTCTAATTGTTGAATTTCTGTCTCTAAATTATTTAGCTGGGTTAAGTCACGAACATTATTCACAATTTTGATGATTTCGCCTTGCTTGTTTCTGATTGGAACGGCTGAAACTAAAACGCTTTTCCCTGTTTTAATCTTCTGACTTATTGTAATAGCACGATTCCCCTTGATAGCCTTTAATGATGCAGAAACATCAATAATTCCTTTGTCAACTAATGATTGTAGGTTTTTTCCTATACAAAATTCAGTTGAAAGCTCTGTAATTCTTTCATAAGCAGGATTCTGATACATAATCTTTCCTTTGGCATCAGAAATAACAATACCGTCGAATGATGAATTAATAACTTCATCAAGTTCTTTTTTTAAATTATCCAATTTATCAATTTCCTGATTTAAGCTAACGGATTCTGTTAGAGGTAATAAAAAAATTGTAAGCTTAGAAAAATCCTCAACATTGTTTAAAACATTTATCTCCAAGTTAGAATTCAACATACAAAAATACTTATAACCATTAGAAACTTGTTTTTTTATATCATCAAAAAACTTTTCATAAGTCTTGGCAGATTCATTACATACTAGAACATCTCTATTTTGATCCCACTCTATAACCCCAAGTATTTTTAATTGATTGTAAAACATTCATACTCCCCCTTAAGTAGACATGATGTAATAATTCATCACTTGGGCACAATTATACATCATTTTTTCTCTAGTTCGATGAGAAAATACTGGATTTTTGCATCGATAAAAGTTGGCATGCTTTTTGCATTAATAATTAGTGTAAATATTTTTAGGAGGTTCTAAATATGTCAAATGAATTATTATTTCAGGAATTAGGCTTAGACAAACAGGATTTAAAGAAAATGTTGTATGACATGATTCTCATCAGAAAGTTCGAAGAGACACTGAAACAACTATATCAACAAGGAAAAATTCATGGAACTATGCATCTATGTATTGGTCAAGAAGCCACAGCAGTAGGTGCTTGTTTCCCACTGAATAATGAAGATAAGATTACGAGCACACATCGCGGTCATGGACACAGTATTGCTAAAGGAACAGATGTTAAAAAGATGGTTGCAGAGCTACTTGGAAAGGTAACAGGCCATTGTAAGGGTAAAGGTGGTTCAATGCACATCGCTGATATGACAGTTGGGAATCTTGGTGCGAATGGTATTGTAGCAGCTGGTCTCCCGCTAGGTGTCGGCGCTGCTTTAACATCTAAAATGAAGGAATTAGGCTATGTAGTACTGTGCTTCTTCGGAGATGGTGCAACAAATGAAGGGGCGTTCCACGAATCTCTGAATCTTGCTTCAATTTGGAAGCTTCCTATAATTTTCTTCTGTGAAAATAATTTATATGGAATGTCAGGTTCTATTAAGGAAATGACAAATATAGAGTCCATTGCTGTCAGAGGATCGAGCTACGGAATTCCAAGCGAAACTATTAACGGTAATAACATTTTAGAGGTCATTAAAGCGACACAAGATGCAGTTGAACGTGCGAAACAGGGTAATGGTCCTACTTTAATTGAGGCAGAAACTTATCGATGGGAAGGGCATTCAAGAAGTGATGCTCGAAAATATAGAACGCGCGAAGAGGAGAAAGAGTGGAAGAAAGCAAAGGATCCAATCGAAGCCTTTAAGGAAGTTTTAATTTCAAATAATGTCATAAATGAAAACGAATTCATAGAGTTAAACGAAAAAGCTCAAAACCAAATGAAAGAAGCAGTTGAATACGCTGAAAATAGTGATGATCCAAGTTTAGATACTTTAATGACAGATATTTACGCCTAGGGAAAAGGAGAAATCAAGATGAGAGAAATTAGTTATTCAGAAGCTATTAAAGAAGCAATGACTCAGGTAATGCGTGAGGATAATGATGTATTTGTTATGGGTGAGGATATCGGGGTGTATGGCGGAGCTTTTGGTGTCACAAGTGGAATGATTGATGAATTTGGTCCTGAACGAATTCGTATTACTCCTATTTCAGAAGCAGCAATTAGCGGATGTGCTGTCGGCTCAGCAATGACAGGAATGCGCCCGATTTTAGAAATTCAATTTTCGGATTTTGTTGTAATTGCTATGGATAATATTGTAAACCAAGCGGCGAAAATGCGTTATATGTTTGGAGGAAAAGCAAAAGTTCCAATGGTAGTTAGATTACCAGCTGGCTCCGGTGCAGGATTTGCAGCACAACATTCACAGAGCTTAGAAGCTTGGATGACACATATACCAGGCTTAAAAGTTGTACAACCTTCTAATGCATACGATGCTAAGGGCTTACTAAAAGCTGCAATAAAAGATGACAATCCGGTTTTATTCTATGAGCATAAGATGCTTTATAACGTAAAAGGAAATGTTCCTGAAGAGTCTTATGAAATTCCTCTTGGCGTGGCAGATATTAAACGAGAGGGGAAGGACATTACTATTATTGCCACAGGTATGATGGTAAATCATGCGGTAGAGGCTGCACAACAGCTAGAACAAGAGGGAATTGATGTGGAGGTAATTGACCCACGGACACTTGTTCCGTTAGATGAAAAAGCGATTTTGGAATCTGTAAAGAAAACTGGAAGAGTACTAGTCGTTTATGAGGCAGTGAAAAGAGGCGGATTTGGTACAGAAATTATTAGTTTAATCGCAGAGAGTGATGCTTTTGATTACTTAGATGCACCGATTTTACGATTAGGTGGAGTAGAGGCACCAATACCGTACAACCCAAAACTTGAAAAAGCGGCAATCCCTCAAGTATCAGATATTTATCAAAAATGTTTAGAATTAATGAATAAATAGAGGTGAACTAAAATGGCAAGAGAAGTGGTAATGCCCAAATTAGGAGCAACGATGGAAGAGGGCATCATTGTTAGTTGGTTAGTAAATGATGGTGAATTTATCGAGGAAGGCGATCCCATTGCTGAAATTCAAACAGATAAAATTGTTCTAGAAGTAGAAGCTGAATCTTCAGGACATCTATTAAAAAAATTATATGATGCAGGTAGCACAGTAAAAGTACATGAAGTTATTGCCTATATGGGTGAAGAAAATGAGGCTATAGAACAAACTAAAAACTTCTCAGAATCTAAAGATAATAAATTGGAAGAAGTCAATGAGCAAGAAAAAGTGCGAAAAACACCTGCTGCCAACAAGATTGCAAAAGACAATGGGGTTGACCTTTCTCTTGTATCTGGAACAGGTCCGAATAGTCGCGTACAAAAACAGGATGTCGAAAATTACTTACAACAAGATATATCTAAAATCACGCCATTGGCACAAAAGATGGTTCAGGATCTAAAGATAGATGATAAAGATTTAATTGGCTCAGGACAGCACGGTAAAATAACGAAAAAGGATGTCTTGTCTGCTGTTACTAAGACAACATCAGCACAAGAGAGAGAATCTACACTGCTGACAAAAGTACCGTTAAAAGGCATGAGAAAAGTAATTGCAGAGCGAATGAGCGAAAGCTATTACACTGCACCGCATGTAACATTGACAACAGAAATCAATATGACGGAATGTGTAATTCTGCGTAAACAATTACTACCTGTCATTGAGAAAGAAACAGGATATCGATTATCCTTTAACGATTTAATTGTTAAAGCAGTTGCACATACATTATCTAAAAACAAAGCATTAAATATTTCATTACAGAATAACGAAATTCATTTTTATGAAGAGGTCAATATTGGATTTGCTGTTTCCCTAGATGAAGGTTTAGTAGTACCGGTAATTGAAAATACAGATCAAATAGGCTTAGCGGAGATTGTAAAAAGAAGTAAGGAAATAGTTTCAAACATAAAGAATGGAAAATTAAGTCCAGAGTATTTTGAAAATGGTACTTTTACGATTAGTAATCTAGGTATGTATGCTGTTGATTCATTTACACCAATTATTAATCAGCCACAGTCAGCAATTTTAGGTGTAGGAAGAATTGTGGAAAAGCCAATTGTAAAAAATGATGAGGTAGTTATAAATTCAATGATGCAATTATCACTATCGTTTGATCATCGGGTAATTGACGGAGCGCCGGCTGCTCAGTTTATGACGGACTTGAAAGAAAATCTAGAACATCCATTTAGAATGCTTGTATAAATCGAGGTGAGAATAATGACAACATTTGATGTAATCATAATTGGTGGAGGTCCCGGGGGATATGTTGCTGCATTGAGGGGGGCTAGTGAGGGACTAAGGGTTGCGCTTATAGAGGCTGGGCAGCTTGGTGGAACTTGCCTGAATCAAGGCTGTATCCCATCAAAAACCTATCTAAAAAATGCAGAAATACTAGAAGAAATTGAGCAAGGAAAGCAACGTGGGATTTTAGTAAAAGGCGTAGAATTTTCGATGGAGGGTATGGTTTCCTACAAAAATTCTGTCCTTAATAATTTAAGAATGGGTATCCAATCTTTATTAAAGGCTAGAAAAATAGAAGTATTTAATGGATTAGGATTAATAAAAAATTCTCAAGAGGTTGAAGTCATTTCAAATAATGAAAAGACTACTCTTTCAACAAAAAATATTATTATTGCAACAGGAAGCCGTCCACTTATTCCGAAAGTAGAAGGCTTAGAGAATGTGCAATATCATACAACAGATACAATTTTTGATCTTAAAACATTACCGAAATCTATGACGATTGTTGGTGGTGGGGTAATAGGCGTAGAGCTAGCAGATGTATTTAGCAGTTTAGGATCGAAAGTGACTATTATTGAATATAGCAACAGAATTATTGCTATGGAGGATGAGGAAGCCTCAAAAGCTTTACACAAAAAGCTTCACGATAAAGGAATTAATATTTTAACAGAACATCTCGTAACAAGTGTAAGTGAAGAAAATGGATTAAAGATGCTAGTGGTTGAGAAGAAATCAGGAGAGAAAGATGTCATTTCTTCAGAAGAGCTACTTATCGCAGTAGGGCGAACACCTAACGATTCTGCGACCAAGCAATTAGATCTAGCATATAATGGAGCATTTATTAAAGTTAACGACTATTTACAAACAAATATTTCAAATATTTATGCGGTCGGAGATGTAATAGGCGGATACCAGCTTGCTCACGTTGCAAGTGCAGAAGGGTTAACGGTCATTGAGAATATTTTAGGCAATCAAAAGAAAATGGATTATTCTATCGTGCCAAGATGCATTTATACAAATTTACAAATTGCAAGTATTGGTCAATCAGAAAATGACTTAAAAAGTAAAGGTATTGATTACACAGTTACTAAATATAATCTTTTTGGAAATGGAAAAGCTCAGACGCTAGGAAAAAAAGATGGCTTTGTCAAAGTATTCACAGATTCTAAATATGGTGAAATTTTTGGTATGTGTATGGTAGGTCCATATGTAACAGAATTAATTGGACAGGGAACAGCATATATGAGTCTTGAAGGTACCGTGTATGAAATGGCTGAGATGATTCAACCACACCCATCACTGTCTGAAATATTTATGGAAGTAGCTAATTTAAGTATTGGTAAAGGGGTTCATTAACATGACAGACATCACTGAACTTTTTAATCTAAAGGGAAAAAAAATAATTGTAACCGGTGGGGCTCAAGGAATTGGCCACGAATTTGTTAAGGCCTTTAAGCAGGCTGGAGCTGAAATTGTCGTTCTAGATATTTCTGATAAAGTAGCGTCACTTAACTCTTTAAATGTTGGCTATATTAAGTGTGACTTAATGGAAGTCGAGAAAATAAAACTATATTTTAAACAAGCTTTAGAGCTATTAGATGGAAAAGTAGATGTTCTTATCAACTGCGCAGGCATTATTAAACGTAGTCCAGCGGTGGATGTACCATTAGATACATGGCAAAAAATATTTAACTTAAATGTCCTATCTTTATTTGAATTAAGTCGATTAGCTGCAGTCGAAATGAAGAAATTTGGACAAGGTAAAATTATTAATCTAAGCTCAATTGTATCCATTGTTGGGGCGTACAATTCTTCACCTTATTCAGCAAGTAAGGGAGCAGTACTACAATTAACAAAATCATTATCTAATGAATGGGCTCAATATGGGATTCAAGTAAATGCCATTGCCCCAGGGTATATTTTAACAGATATGAATTCCGATATTTTACAGGATTCAGTACGTAAAAAAGAATTTGAGGATCGGATTCCATCTAAAAAATGGGGTGATCCTCAAGATATTGTAGGAACAGCTATGTTTTTGGCTACCAAAGCATCTGATTATGTTACAGGTATTTTAATCCCAGTCGATGGAGGTGTTTTATCACGATGAGAAAAAATTTATATATTGATGGACAATGGAGAGAAAGTGAAATATATAGCGAATTAAAGTCACCTTATTCACAACAAACGATTGCAAATATCGCCCAGGCTTCAACTGAACAGGTGGAAGAGGCAATCGATGCAGCGCAGGAAGCATTTAAAGTAATGAGAAATCTAACAGCGTATGAGCGCTCAAATATATTAGAACAGTTAGTAAATCTATTAATTGCTAATAAAGATAAAGCCGCTGAGATTATTTCATTAGAATCTGCGAAGCCTTTGAAATTTGCCATAGGCGAAGTAGAACGAACAATAGAAACTTATAAATTCGCGGCAGAAGAGGCAAAACGAATTTACGGTGAAGTTCTACCAATCGATGCTGCCAAAAATGGCGTGAATAAAATCGGATTAACAATTCGTGAACCATTAGGAGTGGTGGCAGCTATTACCCCTTTTAATTTCCCGATGAATTTAGTCGCACATAAATTAGGTCCAGCAATTGCAGCAGGTAATACAGTTGTGCTAAAACCAGCTTCCCAAACACCGTTATCATCCATATTTTTAGCGGAATTATTAAGTCAAACAGATTTACCTAAAGGCGCATTTAATTTGATAACTGGGAGTGGAAGAACAGTTGGAGATGTATTGGTAGAAAGTGAAAAAGTAAAGATGGTTACGTTTACGGGAAGTCCAGGTGTTGGATTAGGTATAAAACAACGTGCTGGACTGAAGAAAGTCTCCCTAGAACTAGGATCAAATGCAGGATTAATCATCGATCAACATACGGATATTGATGTAATAACTGATAAATGTGTGGTTGGGGCATTTTCAAATCAAGGACAAATTTGCATTTCATTACAACGCATTTATGTGCATGAAAGTATAGCAGAAGAATTTTTGCAAAAGTTTAAAGAAAAGGCTGAGAAATTGATATTGGGCGATCCGCTGAATATAACAACAGATATTTCGACGCTGATTAGTTTAGAGGACAATAATCGAGCACTAAGCTGGATTGATGAGGCAATAGCAGACGGAGCAAAATTAATTAGTGGGGGCCAAGTAGAAGCAAATATTTTAAAACCTACTATTTTAGCTGAAGTACCTTCGACATCAAAAGTATCATGCCAAGAAGTCTTTGCGCCAATCGTGACAGTAAATAAAATTAGTGCCGTTCAACAAGCTATTGATGCAATAAATGATTCCAGGTTTGGATTACAAGCTGGTATTTTTACAAATGATATTCAAAACGCTTCAAAAGCCATGCATCTATTAGAAGTAGGTGGAGTAGTTATCAATGACATTCCAACATTTAGGGTAGACCATATGCCGTATGGAGGTGTGAAAGAAAGTGGTAACTGTCGCGAGGGTGTAAAATATGCTATAGAAGAAATGACAGAGTTAAAGCTAGTTATTTGGAATCAATAACAATAGAGAGGGTGATACTTATTCAAGTCTATGGTATTTTGGGAAACCCCTTAGAGCACTCGCTTTCGCCTTTATTGCAAAATGAAACCTATAAAGAGAATAATATTCAAGCCTCGTTTCAAAAATTTGAAGTGGAGGATGATGGATTAAACAATATAATGATGCAATTAAGATCCAGTCGTGATGGGGGATTAATTATCACAATTCCCTATAAGGAGAAAGTGCTGTCATATATTGATGAATTAGATATTACTGCTAAAAATACAGGTGTTGTGAACATTATCCAAGCAGTGAACGGTAAGCTTATTGGATATAATTTTGATGGTCAAGCGTGGTTAGCAGGACTTTTACAAGAGTTTAACCTATCAAATTTGAATGGAATGAAAATTCTTTTGATTGGATTTGGAGGAGTAGCTAAATCCATCTACTTTGAGCTCCTGCAATTTGAAGATGTTGAAATTGATATAACAAATCGAACAGTAGATAAGGTGAAGAATACGATAGATAGACCGAATGTTAAGAGCTTATCCTATGAAGAAGCTGAACAGCAAACATTTAAATATGATGTTATCATTCAAACTACCCCTATAGGTATGTGGCCACATACAGATGCGATGCCTTTAAATATTGTACAGCTAAAAGAAAATGCAATTGTTTCGGATGTCATTTATAATCCCCAATATACAGCATTTCTTAAGCAAGCTAAAAATTTAGGAGCCCGTATACAAAATGGTATGACTATGCTAGTTATGCAAAATCACAAGGCAATAAAAATGTGGTTCCAGAAAGATATAGATTACAAGAAGATGGAAAATTTAACGAAAAAATAATGATCATCATTAAAAAAATTCCCCTTTAAATATATCAAAAGGTGAAGGAGAGCTTAACGGTTCTCTTCACCTTTTATTGCGTCTACAATTCTTTTCGTTTAGAGGATGAGGGGATATTTAATTCATCTCGGTATTTAGCGATAGTTCTTCTAGATAACTCAACTTCTTCTTGGCTGCAAATGAGCTCTAGTATTTTGTTGTCGGATAAAGGTTTTTTCTTATTTTCATTTTTTACAAGTTCAAGAATTTGTGTTTTTATTTTTTCCTTAGAAATATCTTCCCCAGAATGAGTCGTGACCTTAGACGAAAATAAATTCTTCATTAAGAAAGTTCCCCAAGGTGCCTGAATATATTTGTTCATCGTTGCTCTACTAACAGTAGATTCATGACGATCAATAGCTACTGAAATATCTTTAAGAGTCATTGGTTTTATAAAATGAAGTCCATTTTTTAGGGCTTCCAATTGTTCTCGTATTAAGTACTCCATTATAGCGATCATTGTCTCTCTTCGTTGTTCAAGAGATTGAGATAACCAGTTGAAATCCTTTTCCCATTTATTCATTTGTTTTTGTTCTTCTGCGGATAAGTACATCGACTCTATTTTTGTCATAGAAATAGAAGGCGAGAACCAGTTACTTAAAGCGTAAGTAATGAAATCATCTTTAATGTCAATTATTATATCAGGACGAATAACTTCAGAAATACTAGAATAATCGGGTTTAAAAGGCTTTGGGTTTAATGATTTTATAATATTTATAGTATATTTCAGTTCTTCTTCATCTATCTGTAAACATTTTTTTATATCATTCCATTTACGATCCGCTAATTTTTCTAAGTGATGTTGGATAATTTCTTTAGCAAATAATTCATCAGGATAGAAAGCTTCTAGTTGTAACAGTAAACAATGCTTTAAATTTGTAGCTCCCACGCCTACATAATCTAAATTTTTCAGAAGCTGTAGAGCGTGATTATATTGTGACTGCGAAAATAACTGAGTCGCATTTGGTAAATAACCAAATTCATTTAAATTCAGAATAAGTTGTTGAAGAAGCTGATAGTCTTCAGATGAATGATAAGTTAAACGAATTTCACTTAAAAGGTGATCTACATTTGATATCCTGTACTCTGCATTGTTTTCAGGTAGATTCGTATATTTGCTTGTATGATAACCTTCCTTAAAGTGATAGCTATCTTTCACTTCAATTAAGGGATTTGAAAGTGATTGTTCTATAAGAAATGTTTCGAGCTCATCTGAAGGCATTTGTAATAGCTCTATTGCTTGTCTCAATTGTTTTGTCATAGCTAGTTTTAAATCTAATTTTTGATTCACTTCTAAACGCATTGAACTCACCTCTTACATACCATTATAATATTTATCTTAAATTAAATCAGAATATTTCTAATGGTATTTATATTAAGAAAGGTATAAATAATAATAATTTTTAGTATTTTATATGATATAAATACGTTGTGCAAGTGAATAATGAACCAATGAGATAATGAGAAATTCATGAATTACCTTAGATATATTCTGGGAAATAAAAAAAGGATTTCATTTTTATGAAATCCTAAAAAATTTTTTTCATTAACTGATTAACTTCATTCAAAACCTTAGCCATATCCGTAAGTTTTTCTTGGGAGAACTTCAAAAATAAATCTTGAACCTTAGTTTCACCATTATGTGTTAAAACCATTTTTACAACCCGTCGATCTCCATCTTCTCTAACACGCTGTACTAGATCTAATTTTTCCAGCTTGTCGCACATTGATGTCACGGCACCAGGAGTCACACTGAAGAAATCAGCAATTTCGGTTGCTTTCATACCAGCATTAATTTTTAACTGAAGTAAAAGAATTAGTTGATTTTGAGATAATGATTCCCCTTCAGATAGGAGGTTGACAAACATTTTCGATTTTTGCTGTATTTCCAGCATTTCACGCATAATGACTTCTACATAAGGTAATTGGTCTTTGTCTGACATAGTATCACAGCCTGTTAAAATATTTAATAGCTAAATTATATAGTAAGTATATAATATGTGCTACATATCTACTGAAGTGTTTACTTAAGCTTTAATCTTTTATTTGTTGTTTTGTAAAAAAAGTTTCTAAAAAAATGTAAACGAAATTACAGATGAAGAAGAGAATACAAATAATCATATGAAAGTACCAACTACCTAATGCTTTGTAAGTTACTTTATATTCAAAGTAACCATATATTAAAAAGAAAATAATTATGAAGCACAGGATCATAAGGTAAATAACCTTAGATTCCAAGATACGAAACTTACGGGCATATAAAGTCATTAAAAGTGCTATTACAAAGTACAAAGAAGCAGTAGGTAATGCCTCTTTAAAATTAGGCATTCTATTAAATTTTCTGTCTATATTCAGTTCATTCTCTATAAAATAACTAAAATTAAAATAAATCATTGCAAAAATAAAAATCATATAGCGAAGTACTTTCTGTTCTAAATTTTTCAACGTTTCCTCCGACTTACGAAATATTTTTTATAGATTCTGTTTATTAATGATCCTAAGTTAAATGTATGCTGCAAAATTTTTTTGTTATCTATTGAGTTTTAAAGGGAGTAATTTTAATTAATTAATATTAGACGAATTCCTATTATATCCTTTATTTACTTATAAAAATAATGATTACTAATTAATTGTGAGTATATTTATAAAGTGACTTTTGGTGTAGGAGAATATCGTTTATAAGACGTAAAGATCATGAAAGGGTATAGTAAGCAGAAAAGGGTAAAATTTAGCAGGCAGAGGATAAATTTAAAGAGTACTGTTTGAAAATAACTAATTCAAAACGTACTCTTATTTTTTAATATTTTTATTTTTTAAATGTATTGTGCATCCATTCATCCAATAAAGTCGGCAATAGATTATTTACTACGACCTGTAATAAAGTCTTTTGGGATGTATATAGTCCATGTTTATACTGAATAACATTACCTATGCTATCGCCATCAGGATTATCAATAAATCTTCAAGCACCAATAAATTATTCTTTTATCTCTGTTTAGATTCTTTTAGGAAGGGTTGTTGAGATGTACATTTTTCTTTTATAAACATAAAAGTACATGCTTAGGGGCCACCACAGGACTATGAAAATTGGGTAGATTGCCCATATTACTCCTGGTGAGGAGACGACATTTACTGTAATGAAAAAGATGCTGATAAGCACTGTAGCGGTAACAGAGAATGCTACAAATGTTTTTCTTTGTGCATGGTATAAAGCTAAGGGCCACCACATGACTAAAAAAGCTGGATAGATCGCCCATGGATATGGGTGAGATAAAATAATATTTAATAAGGAATAGTAAATGATGGTAGTTGCACAGCCTATTAGTGCAATTTTTAATGTTTTTGCTTTTTCATCCAAGTACATAAGAATTGGCCACCAGATGATTGGGTAAACCGCATAGATAAACCAAAAATGCTCAGGTGAATATAAATAATTTTCAATGATAAGAAATGCAATTATCATAGCACTGCAAATAAGTGAATATGGTTTATACATTTTTTTTAGCATAAAAAATAAAGTAATAGGCCATAGCAAAAGTAATAAACACGGATAAATAAACCATGCTGTCTGTGGTGATGTTGTATAATTGACGATTCCTAAAAATATCATGGTCATTAAACTACCTGCAATGGAAAAGTTAATTAAATTTTTCATTTTTATTCACTCCATTTCTTACGTGACCAAACAAAGTACATTGCGAGTGGCCACCATAAAATAGCGAAAATAGGATAAATCGCCCAGATTGTATGGGGGGTATAGTAAATGTTTATAAAGATAAAAAATGCAATAATTAAGCCGCTACCCCATAGAGAAAATTCCAAATTTAATCTCGACATGTTTCTCTTTTCGGGCTCCTTCACATCTAATTCTTGTTTTAAATCCTCAATATCCCCGAATTCCACGATGGCTTTGTTAATGGCATCCTCTTCCTCCTTGCCTTGATCCATTAAGTAGAATACTTTTTCTTCAAGATTTTGAATGATTTCCTGTTTAACCATTTCCGTTTCATGGTTACGAGGAAAGTCCTTAAAAAGCTCATCAATATGATTTTTAATTTTTTTCATTCTAAGCCCTCCATAAATAAGTCGATAATTTCCTTTACTTCCGACCATTCTTTCACTAGCTCATTTAAATAAGCTTTTCCTAATGGGGTAATTCGGTAATATTTTCGTTTGCCACCGTGGGAGACATCTCCAAAGTAGGCTTCAATAATTTCCTTTTTCTCAAGACGTTGAAAAACGGCGTATAAAGTTGCCTCTTTTATTTGAAAACGATTATTTGTGCGGAGACTTATTTCCTGAGAAATTTCATAGCCATAACGATCTTTCTCTAAAATGAGCCTTAAAATAATGGAATCCAAGTGTCCGCGGATGATATCACTTCGAACCATAAGTCACCTACTTCAATATATTGCTCTATCTGTCAGAGTAATATTAGCAAATATTACTCTACCTGTCAAAGTAATTTTAAGCATAAAAATAATCCCCTTTTATGCAGGGGATTGTTGTAGGTAGCTACGACACTTTAAGTTAGTGGCGTTTTTCTTTCGCCTCCTTAGTCAATTCAAAGCTTTACATATATAGTGCAGCAAGAAAAATCCCTAATGCTTCTTCATAAATGTCTTCAAATTGGCTGATTGGTAGAGGGTTAGTACCAATTTTAAAAAACAGAAGGGGGGTCACTAATACTAGGATTCTGTGTATTATAAACAAGTTACTAAAATCGCCTATCAAAATCTATTAATGGCGATTATTATTTAATAGATAAAACCTGTCTATCCATGAGAAGATAAGGCAGAAGTAAAGTTAAAGTAGGAGATAGGGGATATATCATAGAAGAAAGTATTTCAACAAATTTTTATATCTCTTAAATAGTAGTAAATTCCAAAACTGAATATATCATAATCTATCACCGTATTAGTTTTAAAGGAATTTTGATGAATACCAAAACTTCTGAGTAACATCTCAATCTAAAAGTGCGAAATTGCCATCCCAAGGATTAAATATATATGTCCCTTCATTCGTATATATATAATAAAGTCCATTTGAAGCCTTATAATCTTTGGGTTTGTTTGTTTTATTACCTGTTTGATTCTCTATAATTTGAGTTGCTTCTTGATAAGTATAAGCAGGAATAGACGTAAAAATTAATATACTGCTGATAACTAGAATGATTGGATAACCAAATAATAAAAGATTACTTTTTTTTATTAAAAGTTTACTCTCATTCCCTTGTCGGGATATAGAAAAAATCATAAACAAACCCACGATAATTACAAAGAAACATTGTGACATTACACTTTCAACAAATGCATACTTCATACTTAAAAAAAATAAATAGATACCTAAAAAAGTTTGTATTCCACTCATTAAATATAGGTAACGCTTCGTCATAAATTAATTTCTCCCCCTCAATTTCAAATAATGAATTTTTGTTCCTTTACCTTATTCCTCCCATAGCTTGAAAGATGATTATAAAATTTAAAGCGTAAAAATCGATTTTCTCTATAGGTTATTATTCATAACAGTTACAAAATCTTATTCTTTATATGTCAATATTTTGGGTCCGAACAATCAAACTGTAAGAGAAGAATATAAATCTGGTGGATTTGCCTTTTTCTACAACGATTGGTCAGATGCTAGTGTCGCCAAAGTTGCTTATCAACAATATCTGTATATTACAGGTAAACGTAGCACATATCCAAAAGCATCAGAATTTTAACCAAAAGCACATCATTAAATTAATGTGGGGAACGTAAAATAATGGATGTTTTATAAAAAATGAAGCATCCAGAGTTTCTTCTTTTATACTTGTTAAAAGGCTTTAAATGACTTTCTACAGCCTTTTTTGTAAGGTGAAAATGGTAAAGTAGATACGGATGAACGTTGGATGAAAATAACATAAGATCGTTTCTCACATATGAAAAATATGTAGGAAGCGATCTTTTTAAACTTATAATTAATCTTGCGATAGAAAATGTTGGTTCTCATGCAACCTTTTTTGGTATGAGATTTTTTTAAATAATACATTGAATAAACCTCGCTAAAGGTGGCTAGTATTGATCATTTAACTTGGTCCTACATATGAACTGCCATCCACTTTTCTATAATTAGCATGTTCAGTAGAAGTCCATAATTGTAGAAGGTATCGCTTTGAATTATAGCAAAATTGCAGGGAATTTGTCATAATTCAAAGCTGGCAAGTTGGAAAATGCCGTATTATATTATATTTTTTCAACGTTCTATTATTATCTGTACATGAAGGAAAGGGAATCATTAGTCAATTCAAAGCTTTACATATATAGTGCAGCAAGGAAAATTCCTAATGCTTCTTCATAAATGTCGTCAAATTGGCTGATTGGTAGAGGGTTAGTACCGCTTCCCAACTCAACGGTGAAGCCTGGTCTACGCCAATCCTGAATAAACCAATCCTTATAGCCTGCATAGCTTCCGGCTGAATTGATAGGCTCATAGCCACTAACTCGACTAAATTCGTTAACAAGTATTTTAGACTCTGGTGGCTCCAAGTTTTCAAAGCCCCAATAAATCACTCTTCCCTGTGTATGGAACGCAAGAACTCTTGCAAAATCTCGTTTCCTTGTTAAATCAGCCATAGCAATGGCCTCTGGCTCTGATAAAGGTCGTTCCCCGCCATAATCCCTTGGTCCAGGTGTCTTGGGATTACGTGCACTTTCTAGCTCCCATTTTGCTGGGAACTGGTCATTTAAATCAACACCATGTATATTGGCTTTCCAATCAGAGAAATTATTGCTGCCATTGTTCCAATTGATAAGCTGATTTCTTAATGCTTCATCTTCTGGTGGCCCCTGTATAACTAAGTTAACACCATCAGGATTGACCATCGGAACTATGGAAAGGGATGTTTGTTGGTAAAGTGGGAGTGTAGATATACCTCGAATAGTATGTTGATTGGTGAGTGCAAGTAGGTAGTCATTTAAAAATGTTAAAATAATGGGAGTTGTGATCCACTCATTTGCATGGAAGGAGCCATTATAATGAATTCGTTTAGTTCCGTTCCCTATTAGAATCTCTGGAATTTCATGCCCTAACACAGAATGCCCGATTGCTGAACTTTGTAGAAATGGATAGGCATCAAGGAGCTTATTTAAATCATTTATCATGATGCTATAGGTGTAACTTTGTTGTCCATTGACTATCCTCCAAGTAATTTGTTGAGGAATACGAATGGTTTGACCTATTTGAAGGGCATTTGGGTTAAGATCAGGATTAGCTAGTAAAAGGGCTGTAAGTGGAATATTTCTGTTTTGGGCAATTTGCCAAAAAGAATCTCCCTGCCTTATTTGATAGCCAGTAGTAATATAACCCGGGATTCGAATACGCTGTCCAACCCTTAAAAATTGGGGGTTTATATTTCGGTTCGAATCTATAATTAATTGGAGGGGGATTTTAAATACTTCGCTATAATGCCAAAGTGAATCACCAGGTCTTACGAAAATGTCCACAAAAATTCTCTCCTTAGTTCAAAATATTTCAATATAAAATGTATATGAAAAATGACACGATTTATTAATAGTGGAAAGTAAAATTTACATCAATTTTGTGATTAGGAGTTTCCCTTATATTACATACCCTCTTCATACATCGTGATAACATTATATGAAGAAGGAGCAAAAAAGAGAGGATTCTTTGTTATTTTTAATCATACAATTATACTAATAATAGATTAATATGCCAGGTAAAGGTAGGAAAACAAATGCTCAATAAATTAAAGCTAGGTATACGAACTAAAATTACATTAGGCTATATCGTTATCATACTTTGTTTACTTGCATCAGTAATTATCTTAAATAATCAAATTACTGCTTTACAAAAAGAAAGAAATTTTATTATAAAATACGATTCTCAAGTTCAGGAGCTAACCAATCGAATTGAAAAATACATTTTGGATATGGAATCAAGTCAAAGAGGTTTTATCATTACTGGGGAAGAGAGTTACTTAGAGCCTTATAATAGTGCTTCCGAGAACTGGAAAATTGATTTTAATGCTCTCTATCAGCTGTTAGACAATAAACCAAGTCAACAAAATAAGCTTAAGGAAATAGAGGTAACGATAGAGCATTGGATCGCAACGACTGGTAATCCAACACTCTTGATGAAGAAGGAAAATAACACTGCTGCTTTAAAGGAGTTTTTCAAGGTCGATGTTGGTCGTAAAGATATGGAAACAATGCGAAAACAATTTGCTGCATTTAGATTAGCTGAAAATGCATTTACTCAGACTAAGGTAAATCAGTTAGACAAGCGAAATAGCAATATAACTAGTGCTTTATTTGGGCTGCTGGTACTTGTTTCGGTAATTGCTATTGTAATCGCTAGTGGAATTTCTCGCTCAATTGTGAAAACAATAACAGAGGTTACTGAAACGATTAAAGAAATTGCAGCTTCTAAAAGCAATCAAAAGGGCAGAATTCATGTGAAAACCAATGATGAAATAAATACCCTTGCTGATGCTACAAATGAGCTTTTAGGTTCTATAGAAAAGAGAGAATGGCTACAGTCGAATATTGCAGACATTGTAACTAAATATCAAGGTATTTCTGTCATTACAAAATTAGCTGAAACCTTTCTTTCTGAAATGGCACAAAAGACACAATCTTCACTTGGCGCATTTTATGTTCGTGAAACAAAAGAAGATGATATTCAATTTGTGAAAAAAGCAGCCTTTGCTGATACAAGCACTGGTGTAGGAATGGAAAGCTTTAAGCTTGGGCAGGGCTTAATTGGGCAATGTGCCTTGGAAAAAAAGATTTTGTTCTATAAGGATATTCCAGATGAATTTCGTTTAATTGGTACAGGCTTAGGAGAAGTACCACCTAAAAGCATTCTTCTTATACCTATTATATTTGAGGAGGATGTAATAGCAGTTGTTGAATTAGCCACTATGACAGACTTCAGTAAGCTTCAACTGGAATTAGTCAAACAAGTGGCCGAAACGTTTGGCTTAACTGTAAATAGTGTCGTAGGACGTATGGAAATTGTACGCTTGCTAAATGAATCCAGAGCGATGACAGAGGAATTACAAGTACAATCGGAAGAATTACAAATGCAAACAGAAGAACTGACGATGATTAATGAACAATTGGAAGAAAGAACAAAAGAGGCAGAGTCCAAATCGAGAGAGCTAGCAAAGGCGAAAAAGGAATTAGAAAAGAGTGCAGAACAGATGTTACTCAATTCCAATTATAAATCCGAGTTTTTAGCCAATATGTCACATGAATTACGAACACCACTAAATAGTATTTTAATTTTATCTGAAATGCTGGCGGAAAATAGTCAAAGCAACTTGACTGAAGAGGAAGCTGAATTTGCAAAGGTTATCCATTCCTCTGGTGAGGATTTACTTGTGCTCATAAATGATATTTTAGATTTATCAAAAGTAGAGGCAGGAAAGCTGGACATAATGTTTGACGAAGTAAATATGAGTGAGATTCCGGTACAAATCGAGCAGACATTTGCACCTGTAGCAATGAAAAAGGATTTACAGTTCTATATTTCAAAAGCAGAAAATGTAATGGATGTTTTCTATACGGATGAAAAGAGATTTCAGCAAATCCTAAAAAATTTATTATCCAATGCTTTCAAATTTACTGAGCGAGGTTCCGTAACACTGGATATCCAACAGTTAAAAGAGGAGCAGTTGACAAATAATATGCAGAATATTAGTGCTGATTGGTTAGAGATTACAGTTTCTGATACTGGTATAGGTATTCCAAAGGACAAGCACCAGTTAATATTTGAGTCGTTCCAGCAGGCCGATGGGGCAACTGTACGGAAATATGGTGGTACAGGTCTTGGCCTATCGATTTGTAAAGAATTTGCCAAACTACTTGGTGGCTGGGTTTCTTTACAAAGTGAAGAAGGGCACGGTAGTAGCTTCACACTGACAATTCCAAGCCTGCCTAATGGAATTCAGGAGGAGCAATGCCTTGAATTGGCTATTCATGAGGTAGGAGCTGTAACAGAGGTACATGAGGTTGCAGATGAGTTACCTGAAGCCACAGAAATCGTAGAAGTAGAGGTATTCCAAGGGAAAACTATTTTAATTGTAGATGATGATTACCGCAATATCTATGCATTAAAAACAGCGCTTGAAAAAAGGGGCATGAATATCTTAGTTGCCAAAGATGGGATAGAATGCTTAGATATTATGCAAGCTAATCAGGAAGTAGATCTTATTCTTATGGATATCATGATGCCGAATATGGATGGCTATGAAGCGATGTCTATCATTAGACAACAAATGAAGCTAAGGGATTTACCGATTATTGCTTTAACGGCGAAAGCCATGAAAAATGATCGTGATAAATCATTAGAGGCAGGGGCTTCAGATTATATAAGTAAGCCACTTAATTTAGATCAGCTTGTATCCGTATTAAGAGTATGGTTAGTTTCTAAAGGGAGCTCATAAGCATGGATCAATTTCAGCCCTTGGAGCAAAAACTACAAGTAAATAAACATACAAGTTTAGAAATTGATTTATTATTGGAGGCAGTTTATCGTTTATCAGGCTTTGATTTCCGACAATATAATCGTTCTTCTATAACACGTAGAATCTTTAATAGAATGAGAATCAATAATATCCCAACAATTTCTAGAGTACTTGAAAAAGTTATACACGATCAACAGTTTTTAGAGCAGCTATTAAATGATTTTTCCATCAATGTCACTGAGATGTTCCGTAACCCAAGTTTCTTTAAAGCCTTTCGTCAGGAGGTTATACCGTATTTACGTGACTATCCTGAAATACGAATATGGCATGCTGGATGTGCAACAGGTGAGGAAGTATACTCCATGGCAATTTTGCTAAAGGAAGAGCAGCTAATTGATAAAGCCGTTATTTATGCAACAGACATAAATGAACAAATATTAGAAAAAGCAAAAAAGGGGGCTTTCCCCATACACAAAATGCAAGCATATACTAAAAACTATTTGCTTGCTGGTGGTAATGCCGCATTTTCTGAGTACTATAAAACAGATTATCAGTACGCGTATTTCCATCCTTCACTTTTAAAAAATATTATTTTTGCACAGCATAATTTAGTAACGGATCAATCGTTTAATGAATTCCATATTATTTTGTGCAGAAATGTTTTAATCTATTTTTCACAGGCGCTACAAAGCAAGGTTCATCATTTATTTTATGAAAGTCTTAGTGAAAAAGGTTTTCTATGTTTAGGTGATAAGGAGACACTGCGCTTTGATGATATTATGGAAAAATATAAAGAAATTGTAGGTAATGAAAGAATATATCAAAAGATCAACTAAAAAATCCGCCCATCTTTCTTGGTAAGAAGGAGGATGGGTGGATTATATTTTTATGCATATGCTTGAATCATTAATACACACATATCATCAGGCTGATTTTCTTGTTTCTCTTTAGACAATAAATTATCAATCAGACATTGTGTATAGTTCCATTTTGTAGATGTTAGCGCTTGCAGATGTTTTTCAGACTCTATTTCACAAGGTCCCATCGCCTCTAAAACACCATCAGTAAAGAGAATTATTTGTATATCCTGCTCGTATTGTATTCGTTGCTTTTTTACTTCAATTTCATCAAAAAAACCAACTGCACAGCTTCCTTGATTTAATGGAACAAGCGTCTTTTCATCAATAAGTGCATAGCCAGAAGGATGGCCAGCATTTACATATTCGATTGTTTTTTGTTCTGTATCAACCACTAAATAGATCGCTGTAAAGTAATAAAGATTGTCCTCGTTCCCATTTCTTAAAAGTGTCATATAGCGGTTTAATTCTTTTATGACTAATTCAGGCTCTATCAATTGTTTGACAGCTTCTCTAAGAACAGAAGAGATAAACATACAGACAAGTGCTGCCGAAATTCCGTGTCCCATCATATCAAGTAAAATGACAGCGTAGCGATGATCATTTATTTTATGCCAATAATACATATCCCCTGCCAAATTGGAGGAGGGGAGGTAGGATACTGCTATTTGAATATTATTCTCATTTAATGGTGGGCTCAGAAGACTTCTTTGGACATGCGTTGCCAAATCTAGTTCGTATTGTATTTTCTTTTCCTGCTGTGTATGCCAATCTAATTCAGCCTTCAATCTTAGAGCAACACGAATTCTAGCAAGAAGCTCTATTTTATTTATCGGCTTTGTAATATAATCCACCCCGCCAATATCTAGAGCTTCAGCAAGTTTGTTTTTATCTTCTAGAGCGGTGACAAAAATTATTTGAATGTCTTTGAATCTTTCATTTTGCTTAATACGTTTACAGGCTTCAATACCGTCTATCTCAGGCATCATAATATCTAACAAAATTAAATCTACAGAATTTCCTGTTGGATTTTCGACATCAAGCTGTAAATAGTCAAAAAGCTCATTAGCCGATGCTAAAGAAACACAGTTATCATAACTTGCATTTTTTAATATTTTTTCAATTACAAATAGATTTACTTGATTATCATCTACAAGAAGAATGGTCATAACTATTTCCCCTTATTCTGAATATACTGGTGCGAAAGATTATAATGTATGTGTATTTAAAAACTCTCAACTACATTATTATACAAAACATTAGAGAATAATGGTATTTTGGTGTCTTTAAGGAGTATTTTACTAGGTATTAAGTCTTTATTATTTATGAAAGCATTTAACAGAAAAATGCAAAGAGCGTACTTATAAAAGCCCGCTCTCAGTGAATAGTAAGGTGTCTAGTTCAGGGATTTTAAATATTTGTTTGAATAGCAGCAAGAAGCCGGTTTAATCCTGCTGATTTCGTGCCTTTTTAAAGCCGCCATAAATATCAAATGCATTGGCTATAATGGCAATTGCAATAGTCACTAATAATATTCGGTCTATAGCAAATAAAACCTTAGCCGAGGTCGTTTCTGTAATTGCAGCAATATAGGGAATAGCTGCACTGTGTATGAAATCAGGTTGCTTAACCATAAGAATAAAGACAATGGTTCCTATACATTGTAGGACAGCATTTAGAACAGCAATTAGAAATGTCCATTGACCCGCTTTTAATTTAAATAATGCTAAAGTTATACTTAAAGCTATACATATTAATACGATAGGTGCAAAAGACAGTAATACATTTTGGTTGAATATTGGCATAACAAATTTCAATCCGCCTCTATCGTGCGAAGAGTAGATTCCTAAAAGGTGATTTGCATTAAAATAGATAAATGAAAAAGCAATAATCCCTATAAAACTAAAAATAATATCAAGTAGTGAAATAGTTTTATCTTTAGGAATAATTTTAATGCTTGTTAAATCATCTGGAGTCCAAGGCTTTTGTTTTTTTATAAAAGGTATTGGAATATCGCTACCTGAACGTTCAATTACAATAAAAGCAACCGTAATCCAGAACAGTACGTGTAATATTACTGAAATTACATTTGCAATAGTAATAGAAAAAGTCTTAATCAATGTAGATAAAAGGGCATCTTCCCCGCTGTAGAACACAATGTTTTCTACCACATGAACGATTACTGTAATAAGGATGGCCCAAGGAACGATTATTTTTATTGTTTGAATATACGTGTCGAATATTTGCGGACCAATTAAAAAGCGCGGTGAATCTCTGTAACTAGCTGCAACGTCTATGGGGCTTCCTAATTTTGTAAGTGCTTCTTTTACATCCGATTCGGAATAATCTTCAGGTAACATTTCTTCAATGGTAGATTTTAGCTTCAGACTAATATCGTCTCGTTTCGTTTTACTAATCCTTTTGGTAACTTCTTGAATATAAGCATCAATTAAATTCATTCTTAGTGTCTCCCTTCAATAAATCACTTATTGTTACTCCAACAGGGCATAAATACTTTTTCGGGAAGATGATAATCAGGGTGTATAGTTGACTTCAAGAATAATGATCCAGGCTGGATGCCCAGCTTTAATCATCTCACTGTCATCATACAGTATTATTTTAACTCGTGGTAATATATGTTATTATCAGGAGTTAAAATTAATGTAAAAAATATGATTATGAGCAATATTTTTTAGAGTGCAATTATAAATGAACAGGGGGATGAATATGCGAGTGATAGATAAATTATGGGATGAAGGGGATTTTTTACATTTTGTCGACATTGTAATTGGTGCTTATCCAGGTAGGATGGATGGCTCACAGCCAACAAAAGAGCAGTTAAAGGCACTTTTTATGCACAATCAAAACAATGATGCAGCTATTCACTATTATGGATTATGGGAAGAAAACAAACTAGTTGGTGGTATGAGACTTCATGATTTTGAAATGAACCTCTTCTCTAAAATGATTCCAGTTGGAGGGGTTGGTCTAGTTGCGGTCGATTTACTTCGTAAAAAAGAGAAGGTAGCCAAGGAATTAATAGATCACTTTTTTAAAGTATTTTTAGAAAAACAAATACACTTTGTAGCATTATATCCTTTTAGACCGGATTTTTATAAAAAAATGGGCTTCGGCTATGGACCTAAAGTACATCAATATTTCGTAGAACCTTCCAGCTTTCCGAAAGGTCCTACAAAAAAGCATCTTAAGTATTTAACAGTGCAGGATCAGCATAAATTAGCAGATTGCTATAAAAGAGTAACTTTTAAAAGGCACGGTATGTTTTTGAAAACAGAATCGGAGCTCGCAGCAATATTTAAAAATCCACAAAATTATGTGATTGCTGTTGAAAAAGGAGATACCATTCAAGGTTATTTGGTATTTTCCTTTATTAAACAAAGTGATACTAATTTCTTACTTAACAATCTAGTTATTAAAGAATGGATTTATGAAACACCTGAGGCATTATTAGAGCTTAGCACATTTCTAAATAGCCAAGCTGATCAGGTTGCTCGTATTGAATGGAATACCCAAGAAGAAAATGTTCATTTCTTTTTAGGAGATGTAAGAAATGGAACGAATCATTTAATCCCAAGTGTCTATCATGCAAGCAATGTTTCAGGAGTTGGCCTAATGTATCGAATTATCAATGTTAGAGGCTTTTTCGAGGAGTTAAAAACACATAATTTCAATCATCAAACTTTAACATTTAAGCTTACTGTAGAGGATTCTTTACTCCCAGAAAATAATCAGCAAATCGTTATGAAAGTAATTGATGGTAATATTACATTAGAAAATGATTTTAACTATGACGTGGAAATGATTATAGATATTGCAGAGCTTTCCTCTCTAGCTATGGGGGTTGTTACAGTACAAGAGCTATTTATGCTCAGTAAGGTAAAGATTAGTAATGAACAATATCTTCAGAAATTACATCAACTCTTCTATGTCTATGATAAACCAACGTGTATTACAGCATTTTAGGGAAGCCATGAAAATTGGCATCCCTATGCGAACTATTTTTCTTTTTTGATAAAGTGTGGAGAACGTGCAGGTCGTTCCAGTGGTGTAATGTTAATAATAAAATAGCTTATAATTAATATTAAAATAATAAGTGAATAAATTAAGGTATTGATGGGGTGGTCATGCTCAACGATAATTAATCGAATCATAGCTGTAATTCCAATATATATAAAGTATCGTAGGGGAAAATGATAGTCCTCTTTGAAATATTTAACAATCATTGTGATAAATTCAAAATATAAAAAGAATAGAAGAATATTTGCGAGGAAAAGCTTATAGTCACCTTTGTCCTTAGAGAAAATGATAATTTTAAGGAATTCGACTAGTTCTTTAAAAAGCAGGAAGGATAATATAAGCGCAAGAAGTACGAGGCAAACATTAAGAAACAACTGTAAAGACTTTGGCACAGCCTTAATTAGTTGTTGATAAGTTGAGTTGTTTTGATCCATCTAATTCCTCCAATCATTATAACAATTCGCTATGGTTACGATATAACATAATCATATGGTCGATCATCTGGGGATTATGATTTAAATATAACATTTCATCGTAAATATCTTTGTACATTTTTGTAAAGTTTTGGTATATATTCTTGAAAGAATGTTTTCAAATTAATTTAGCTGTATGCTAAAATAGATGTGCATGAATATAAATTATAAAAGGGGTTTTAAAAATGGCAAAAACTGCAAATTCAAATGCAAAAATTACACCAGAACGTTTAGAAGAAGCATTAAATGTTCGCGATCGTCTTATTGTTGAGTTACTAGTACAAGTGCTTGATGAAAAGCTAGTAATTGAACGCCCTGTATTACGTGAACGCCTAGGTAACCTTGTAGACCTTTCTGATCATGATTCAGAACTAAAGGAAACTTTACATGGTGTAATTAATAAACTGTAATTCTCTAAATATAAAAATGTAATTATAAAGAGGCTGGGACAGAACTTAATTATTTTGAAAAATAACGAAAATGGATAATAAATTTTCCGTTTCACTGAGTTGATTGATTCTTCTTAAATC
>NZ_JBNNMG010000065.1:0-30202 GCF_050272555.1 Lysinibacillus sp. NPDC047702
ACACCCGTTCCCATACCGAACACGGAAGTTAAGCTCTTTAGCGCCGATGGTAGTTGGGGGCTTCCCCCTGTGAGAGTAGGACATTGCTAGGCAAATGACACAGTTAGCATTCAGCTGACTGTTTTTTTATTGTTAAAGAAACTATAGATTTTTTAAACACGAATAACTTAAGACATAGTTATAGTCTTAAGCTAAAATACTGCATCCTCAAAGTCGCTCGGGAAAAAATAGTAAAGCAAATCCTTTTACATCAGGCTCTCAATCTCTCTGTGCATAAGGAGTATGGCTGGTATCGTAAACACTATGTCCTGTGGTATTTATGGCCAGCACATATTGAATATAAACGATCTTTTTAGAGCATTTATTCTTTATAAGAAAAAAGTATAAAATGTCTATAAGAATAATGTAACTTTCTCAAAATACTATTTCTCAATTTCGCCTTCTGAATCCTCTTTGCTTTTATCACTTATATCCATAATTAATTTATCATCAAGCTTATTGTCCTCTAGCTTTTCAGTAATTCGCTCCTGAATATTTTGAATCCGTAATTCTAAATCCGATAGTTTATCGTATTTACGATCTATAAAAATTCCTCTACTAGCATCAGCATCTAGATTAACTTCATTTTCAAGTCGATTATCCTCACGCGTTGCATTGTAGACCATATGTATTGTTTTGGCCTGTTCAAGGGACACAGTTTTCGATAATATATCTTCAGTTGTATCTGTTGATTTATCTTCATTCAGCAGACGACTCCCACCTCTACAGGTAGTGAGATGAATGCGGTTTTGATTCCTTTTCAGTGGGTGTCGAAACACCTACTGAAACTTCACATCTTGTGAAAACGCCTGAGTGACCAACATCATGTTGCTGCCGCTGCGTTAGCACTACGCTTTCGCACAAAAAAACATCATGTTGCTGCCGCTGCGTTAGCACTACGCTTTCGCACAAAAAACATCTGTTGGCCCAAAGCCTCCAGCGGATGTCATGGATTTTCAAAGGAATGAATAAAAGGATGTTAGCCTAAAACCTTCGCATCCTGCGAAAACAGCTAACTGACCTGCATCGGTAAAAACGCCACGTCCTGTGGCATTACCGAAATGACCGACATCGTGTCGACCCTTATGCAGGCCTGGGCACAATTCAAAATCTGGACGCAATTACGCCAAGGCGAAATTGATTTTTGGTTGCTGCTCTGTCTACATTAGAGTTTTTGTGGAATTGTGCATCAATATTGGCAAGTTGCTTATCAAATTCCTTTAACTGTTCATTAATCGCAGCAATGCCGCCACCGTTATCTAATGTACGCTCAGTCAAACTGCTTTCTATTTCTTGGGTGCTTTCAAGTTGTTTTAATAAGCTTTCAATAAGGCTTGTTTTGCTCTACTGGTCATTAAATAAATTTTGTGCTTGTTGACCGGCTGTTAATGTGTCTTTTTGATTGAAGCTTGTTTCTGTAATGAGTTCTTTTTAGTTGCTAATATAGAAGCTGTCTTATAAAGACTTAATAAAACTGAACCAACTAAAATTTCCATTTTCACCTCTTTCGTAAGGTGTATCTGGATTTCATTGAATGCTTATACCTGTATTATTAATTATATCCAAAATTGGCTGATGTAATGGGATGATAAATATCATTGAAAAATGAGAGCTTTGGAACCCAAAGTGGTTTCTTTTTTGTATTGTGATATCATAATTATGTGAATGAAACGAAATTGGAAGGAAGAACAACTTGGGAAAAAGACAAATTTGGTATGAGGTAGAAGAAAACGAGTCAATTGAAGATTGTCTGGCAAGAATGCGACAAGATGGTTTCATAGCAGTTGGCAGAAAAGAAGAACCTATTTTTCACTTAGTTAGTGGAGAACCTACGTTTTTACGTCAAAAAATACAATTTAAAGCGATGCCCTATCAAGAAACTGAATAGTTTTGACTAAAATCCGAACGTTTGTAAATAGCTAAAATAAAATGTTCGCATTTTTACATTGACGATAGTGAAATCACTTGTTAAAATGTGAGAAGGAAAAACAAATAAGGTCCCACATATATGCTAGAGGATTGGCTCTAGTGTCTCTACCCGGCACCGTAAATGCTGGACTATGCGGGAAAGCGCTTTTGGCATGTTACGGAAGGTATATGTACAGGAATGTACTTTTGCATATTCTTTTCTTAATAAGTCCTCAAGTAAACTGCTTTCACGTATATGGTAGAGTAGTTTATTTGGGGATTTTCTTTGTTTAACTTATATCAGCGGGTGTCCAAACATCCGCTGATATAAGTTAAAGCCTCCAGCGGATGTCACGGAAATCGGAAAGGAGTTCAATATAGGAAGTTTGCCTAAAATCATCGCATCCATGCGATAACGGCTAACTGACCTGCATCATGCAGGCCTAAGCACAAAGCCGATTCCGGACGCAATTATGACGAGGCATAATTGATAAAGAAAAGAATTGCAGTAGCTATTTGAAGAATAATGGCTTGCACAAAATTTTAATCATTTTTCTATCGTTTAAAAGGAGCGACAATTCATGAATCCGAAAATCGGTGTCATTATGGGGAGTTCAAGTGACTGGGAAACAATGAAACATGCATGTGATATATTAGATGAATTACAAGTACCGTACGAAAAAAAGGTTGTGTCTGCGCATCGTACCCCAGATTTAATGTTTGAGTATGCAGAGTCAGCACGTGAGCGAGGTATTCAAGTGATTATTGCGGGTGCAGGAGGGGCTGCACATTTACCAGGAATGGTGGCAGCAAAAACAACGTTACCTGTAATTGGCGTGCCCGTACAATCTCGTGCTTTGAATGGTCTTGATTCTCTATTATCAATTGTCCAAATGCCTGGGGGTGTACCTGTAGCAACAGTTGCAATAGGCAGAGCAGGAGCGACAAATGCAGGTTTGCTTGCAGCGCAAATTTTGTCGACAACAGATACAGAGCTTGCTACTAAACTAGATGCTAGAAGAGAAACAACAAAGCAACAAGTATTGGAAAGCACAGGTGACTTGGTGTGACAAAGATTATTTATCCAGGGCAAACGATCGGTATTATTGGAGGTGGGCAGCTCGGTCGTATGATGGCACTTGCTGCAAAAGAAGTTGGCTTTAAAATTGCCGTTCTTGAACCAACAATGGACTCTCCATGTGGACAGATTGCAGATATCCGTATTGTGGCACCCTATGACGATGAGGCTGCTTTAGAGGAGCTTGCAGAAGTAAGTGATGTGATTACTTTTGAGTTTGAAAATATCGATTATGATGGACTAAAACGCTTAACACAAATGGCTTATGTACCACAGGGTGCTGAACTAGTACGTATTACACAAAATCGAGTGACTGAGAAGGAAGCAATAGTGAAAGCTGGTTGTCCAGTAGCACCTTATATTGTTGCAAATACTTATGAGGAATTAGTAGCCAATATTGATACGATTGGTTATCCTTGTATAGTCAAAACAGCAAGAGGTGGTTATGATGGCAAAGGACAGCAGCTTTTAAAATCAGCACAAGACCTGCCATTAGCAAGGGAGCTTTTCTCTCATTCCCAATGTATTGCTGAGGGATTTGTACCTTTTGTAAAAGAGGTATCTGTTATTGTCCAAAGAAACGGTAATGGTGAATCCTACTGTCAGCCAGTTGGAGAAAATATTCATGTTCATCATATCTTACATGAAACCATTGTGCCAGCCCGTATAAAAGAAGAAACAGCTCAGGCTGCAGAACGAGAAGCTTTGAAAATTGCTGATTACTTACATTTAGTCGGAACGCTTGCGGTAGAGATGTTTGTATTAGAAGATGGTGGCATTATGATTAATGAATTAGCACCTAGACCTCATAATTCAGGTCACTATTCAATAGAAGCATGTAATGTTTCACAGTTCCAACAGCATATTCGTGCTGTATGTGGTTGGCCGCTACGAAAACCACAGCTTTGGGCATCATCTATTATGGTCAATGTTTTAGGGCAGCATGTCATGCCACTTAGTAACTCAATTGCTAAATATCCTGAATGGTCAATACATCTTTATGGGAAAGCTGAAGCTAAAGTGAACCGTAAGATGGGCCACGTAACGATTATGACAAAAGACTTGGAGAAAACACTACAACAAATCGAGGGTTCTGGCATTTGGTCAGAATAGAAGGAGATACGCGATGATCGAACGTTACACAAGACCCGAAATGGGCGCAATTTGGACAGAGCAAAATAAATATCAAGCTTGGCTAGAAGTTGAAATTTTAGCATGTGAGGCTTGGGCAGAAATAGGAGACATTCCAAAAGAAGATGTAGCTAAAATACGTGAAAATGCTTCATTTGATGTTAATCGTATATTAGAGATTGAGCAAGAAACACGTCATGATGTTGTAGCATTCACACGTGCTGTCTCTGAAACACTTGGTGAAGAGCGAAAATGGGTGCACTATGGTTTAACTTCTACTGATGTAGTTGATACAGCTCTTTCTTATTTGATTAAACAGGCAAATGATATTTTACACAAAGACATCGTGAATTTCATTGATATTATTGCAGCAAAAGCAAAAGAGCATAAGTATACGGTCATGATGGGTCGTACACATGGTGTTCATGCTGAGCCAACAACTTTCGGTTTAAAACTAGGTTTATGGTATGAAGAAATGAAGCGTAACCTTGAACGCTTTGAAGCAGCAGCAAAAGTAATTGAAACAGGGAAAATGTCTGGAGCTGTTGGAACATACGCCAATATCGACCCTCGTGTTGAACAGTATGTTTGCGATAAATTAGGGCTAACAGCATCACCTATTTCAACACAAACATTACAGCGTGACCGACATGCACAATATCTAAGTGCTTTAGCGTTAATCGCAACTTCCATTGAAAAGTTTGCAACAGAAATTCGCGGCTTACAGAAATCTGAAACACGCGAAGTGGAAGAAGCCTTTGCAAAAGGGCAAAAAGGGTCATCAGCAATGCCACATAAACGTAATCCAATCGGTTCTGAAAACATGGTTGGTATGTCTCGTTTAATGCGTGGCTATATGGTAACAGCTTATGAAAATGTAGCTTTATGGCATGAACGTGATATTTCACATTCATCTGCAGAGCGTGTTATTTTACCGGATGCAACGATTACTCTTAACTATATGTTAAATCGTTTCGGTAATATTGTGAAAAACTTAACCGTATTCCCTGAAAACATGAAACGTAATATGGGTCGCACTTTTGGTTTAATTTATTCTCAACGTATCTTATTAGCACTTATCGATAAAGGATTAGTGCGTGAAGAAGCGTATGATACAGTACAACCTTTAGCGATGCAGGCGTGGGACGAGCAAGTTCAGTTCCGTACGTTAGTCGATGCAAGTGAAAAAATTACATCGTATTTAACAAAGGAAGAGCTAGATGAGTGCTTTGACTACAACTACCATTTACAGCATGTTGATATGATCTTTGAACGACTAGGACTTAACTAATATTTATTTAGCCTGCTTAAAATGAATGTTAGAGCCACTAGCGGATGTATCAGAATTGAATCATTACGGTTCAATTCTGAATAATTCGCACGTATTTCATAATATCCAGGGGGAATAACGATATGACTAAAGGTCAACTTTTGTATGAAGGCAAAGCAAAAAAATTGTATACAACAGAGGAGCCAAATGTGCTGCTTGTTGAGTACAAGGATAGTGCCACAGCATTTAATGGTGAGAAAAAGGAAGAGATTGAGGGAAAAGGTGTTTTAAATAACCGTATTACTTCATTAATATTCGAAAAATTACAAGCAAACGGAATTGCGTCACATTTCGTAAAACAATTATCTGATACACAACAGCTTGTAAAAAAAGTAGAGATTATTCCGATAGAGGTTGTAGTTCGTAATATAGCAGCAGGTAGTTTAGCGAAACGCCTTGGCTTAGAGGAAGGAACGCCATTAAAACGTCCGATCGTTGAGTATTATTATAAGGATGATGAGCTGGGTGATCCGTTCATTACAACGGAGCATATTGATGTACTTGATCTTGCAACGCCTGAAGAAGTGACAGCTATTTACGATGGCGCTTTAGCTGTTAATAAAGTTTTGCAACCAATCTTTGCAGATGTTAATGTTACGCTAATCGACTTTAAATTGGAGTTTGGACGTGACCATGATGGAAACGTGCTATTAGCGGATGAAATTTCACCAGATACATGCAGACTTTGGGATGCAACAACAAATCAAAAGTTAGACAAAGATGTCTTTCGTCGAGACCTTGGTAATTTAACTGAAGTTTATACTATTATACTTTCTAGACTCGGAGGCAAATAACAATGAAAAAAGTTAAAATTTACGTAACATTACGCGAGAGCATTCTTGATCCACAAGGCTCAGCTGTACAAGGTTCTTTAGTAAAGATGGGGTACACTGAAGTAGAAGATTTACGTATTGGTAAATATCTTGAACTATCAATTAAAGATACAGAACGTGACATTGATACTCTAGTAAAAGAAATGTGTGCAAAGGTTTTAACAAACGTTGTAATCGAAGACTACCGTTATGAAGTCGAGGAGGCTAACTAATCATGAAATTCGCAGTACTCGTATTCCCTGGGTCCAACTGTGATATCGATATGTATCATGCGATTAAAGACGAGCTAGGTGAAGAAGTTGAATATGTATGGCATACAGCAACAGATCTAAGTGGCTTTGATGGTGTATTAGTACCAGGAGGATTCTCGTATGGGGATTATCTTCGTTGTGGTGCAATGGCTAATCAATCTAACATTATGACAGAGGTTAAGAAGGCAGCAGATGCTGGTAAACCAGTACTAGGTGTTTGTAATGGATTCCAAATCCTAACGGAAGCAGGTTTATTGCCAGGTGCATTACTGCGCAATAAAAACTTGAAATTTATGGGCCGTACAGTACAGCTAAAGGTTAACAATAACAATACATTATTCACAAATCAATATGAGTCAGGCCAAATTATCAATATCCCTATCGCACATGGTGAGGGTAACTACTACTGTGATGAGGAAACTTTACAGAAATTAAAGGATAACAATCAAATCGTGTTCACTTACTCAGGTGAAAATCCAAACGGATCTTTAGAAGATATCGCAGGGATTATAAACGAGCGCGGCAATGTATTAGGGATGATGCCACACCCAGAGCGAGCTGTTGATGCACTGGTGGGCGGCTCAGACGGTCTAGCAGTATTCAAATCAATTGTGAAGCAGTGGAGGGAAAATCATGTCAACAACTAAGTTTGAGCCAACAGCACAGCAAATTAAAGATGAAAAGCTATACGCTGGTATGGGGATGTCAGACGAAGAATTTGCAATGGTAGAAGGTATTTTAGGACGACTACCTAATTGGACAGAGACAGGTCTTTTCTCAGTAATGTGGTCTGAGCACTGCTCTTACAAAAATTCAAAGCCAGTGTTACGTAAATTCCCTACAAAGGGACCTCAAGTTTTACAGGGACCAGGTGAGGGTGCAGGTATTGTCGATATTGGTGACGAACAAGCAGTTGTATTTAAAATGGAATCACATAACCATCCATCGGCGATTGAGCCTTATCAAGGCGCTGCAACAGGTGTGGGCGGTATTATCCGTGATGTTTTCTCAATGGGTGCACGTCCAATCGCAATGCTGAACTCACTACGCTTTGGGGAATTAAAATCAGCGCGTGGTAAATATTTATTTGAAGAAGTAGTTGCTGGTATCGCAGGTTATGGTAACTGTATCGGAATTCCTACTGTAGGTGGAGAGATTCAATTTGATCCTTGCTATGAAGGTAATCCTTTAGTTAATGCTATGTGTGTCGGTTTAATTGACCATAAAGATATTCAACGAGGAATTGCTGCTGGTGTAGGTAATACAGTGATGTATGTTGGAGCAAAAACAGGTCGCGATGGTATTCATGGTGCAACATTTGCTTCTGAAGAGTTAACTGAGGAATCAGAGAACCAACGTCCAGCAGTACAAGTAGGGGACCCATTCATGGAGAAGCTTTTACTTGAAGCATGTTTAGAGGTTGTTAAATCTGACGCCCTAGTTGGTATTCAAGATATGGGGGCGGCTGGTCTTACTTCTTCTTCAGCAGAAATGGCTTCAAAGGCTGGTTCTGGTGTAGAAATGAACTTAGACTTAGTACCACAACGTGAGACAGGTATGACAGCGTACGAAATGATGTTATCTGAATCTCAAGAACGTATGTTATTAGTTGTGAAAAAAGGTCGCGAAGATGAAATTAAAGTGATTTTCGATAAATATGATTTAGATGCTGTAGCAATTGGTCATGTGACAGACGATAAAATGCTTCGTCTATTACACAACGGTGAAGTAGTAGCTGAAGTGCCTGCCGATGCACTTGCAGAAGATGCACCAGTTTATCATAAGCCATCTGCAGAACCTGCTTACTATGCAGAATTCCAAGCGATTGAGAACACTGAGCCAGTGGTAACAGATTACAAAGAAACTTTAAATGCACTTTTACAAGCACCTACAATTGCTTCAAAAGAGTGGGTTTACGATCAATTCGATTATCAAGTTCGTACATCAACAGTTGTTACACCAGGTTCTGATGCTGCTGTAATTCGTGTGCGTGGCACAAATAAAGGTTTAGCAATGACAACAGATTGTAACTCTCGTTATATTTATTTAGATCCAGAAGTCGGTGGTGCTATCGCAGTAGCTGAAGCAGCGCGTAATATCGTTGCAACTGGTGGTACGCCACTTGCTATTACAGATTGCTTAAACTTTGGTAATCCTGAGAAACCAGAAATCTTCTGGCAAATTGAAAAATCAGCTGATGGTATTTCAGCTGCTTGTACAGCCTTAAATGCTCCAGTAATTGGCGGTAACGTATCTCTTTACAATGAACGATCAGGCGAAGCAGTTTACCCAACGCCAACAATCGGTATGGTAGGGCTTATTGAAGACTTAGCTCATGTAACAACTCAAGAAGTAAAAGCTGCTGGGGATGTAGTATTTGTGATTGGTGAGACAAATACTGAGTTTGGCGGATCAGAGCTTCAAAAGTTAGTAAACAATGGAGTTATTTCAGGTAAAGCACCATCTATCGATTTAGCAGTTGAGGCTACACGTCAGCAAGCATTACTGAAGGCTATTAAAGCTGGACTTGTACAATCTGCTCATGATGTGGCTGAGGGTGGTCTTGCTGTTGCCATTGCTGAATCAACATTTAGTGCAAACGGTCTTGGTGTTGACGTAACATTAACTGGCTCAGCAACAACGGCATTGTTCAGTGAAACACAGTCCCGTTTTGTGGTAACAGTAAAAGAAGAAAATGCAGCTGCATTTGTAGAAATCGTCAAAGATGCGGAGAAAATTGGTGTCGTAACAAACGATGCACTTGTTAAAATCAACGGGGACCAAGGTGTGCTTGTAGAAGGTACAGTGGAGGAATTCCGCTCTAATTGGAAAGGAGCAATCCCATGCTTGCTGAACTCAGAGGCTTAAACGAAGAATGTGGGGTGTTTGGTATTTGGGGTAACCCAAGTCCTGCACACCTTAGCTATTACGGGCTACATGCTCTTCAACACCGTGGACAAGAAGGTGCTGGAATCGTTGTTTCAGACGGTCAGCATCTTCGAGCGGTGAAAGGCGAAGGACTAGTTAATGATGTATTCAACGAAGATAAATTAAAGGCAGTGAACGGCAAAGCGGCTATTGCACATGTTCGTTATACGACTGCTGGTGGTGGCGGTATTGAAAACGTACAGCCATTATTATTCCACTCCTCAACTGGTAGCCTTTCAATTGCCCATAACGGTAACTTAGTCAATGCGACACATTTAAAACAGTATTTAGAGCGCCAAGGTAGCATTTTCCATTCTAGCTCTGATACGGAAGTGCTGGCGCATCTTATTAAGAAAAGCTCGCATTCACCATTCCGTGCGAAGGTGAAAAATGCCCTCTCTTTATTAAAGGGTGCGTATTCTTTCTTAATCATGACAAAGGATGAAATGCTTGTTGCACGTGATCCACATGGTTTACGTCCACTATCTCTTGGAAAGTTAGGAGATGGCTGGGTGGTAGCTTCTGAAACTTGTGCATTTGATTTAATCGGCGCAGAATTTGTTCGTTCTGTTGAGCCTGGTGAATTATTAATTATAAACGATGAAGGCGTAAAATCAGATCGTTTTGCAGAAATGGATAAACGTGCAATGTGCGCAATGGAGTATGTTTATTTAGCTCGTCCTGACTCAGATATTGATGGAATTAATGTCCATATGGCACGAAAACGTATGGGTAAACAGCTTGCTCGTGAATGTGCACATATTGAGGCTGATGTTGTAACAGGTGTACCAGACTCAAGTATTTCTGCAGCAATTGGTTTTGCTGAGGAAAGCGGTATTCCTTATGAGTTAGGTTTAATTAAAAATCGTTATGTAGGTCGTACATTTATTCAACCAACTCAGGAATTACGTGAGCGCGGGGTAAAAATGAAACTTTCCCCAGTTGTACAAGTTGTGAAAGGGAAACGAGTTGTGATGGTAGACGATTCAATCGTTCGAGGTACAACTTCCCGACGTATCGTTAAAATGTTGAAGGATGCAGGTGCAGCAGAGGTACATGTTGTGATTTCTTCACCACCAATGACAGATCCTTGTTATTATGGCATCGATACGTCGACACATGAAGAATTAATCGCATCTAGCCATAATGTAGATGAAATCCGTGAAGCAATCGGTGCAGATACATTAACATTCCTTTCTGTTGAAGGTATGGTGGAAACGATCGCACGACCATATGAAGATGAAAATCGTGGGCTATGCCTAGCTTGCTTTACAGGTAAATATCCAACGGAAATTTTTCCAGATACAATCTTACCACATGAAAAAGAACTATTACGTTAAGAAAAAAATTCAATCACGCCTAGCATTGCAAGACGCAGGTGTGCCAAGGTGATTTGGATGATAAGGAGGATCTCTGCGTGTCAAAAGCATATGAACAAGCAGGTGTAAATATTGAAGCAGGCTATGAAGCCGTAAAACGAATGAAATCTCATGTTGAACGCACAAACCGTCTAGGTGTGATGGGTACGTTCGGTGGCTTTGGCGGTATGTTTGACTTGTCAGAACTAAATCTTAAGGAGCCTGTTCTTATTTCAGGTACAGATGGTGTTGGGACAAAGCTTAAGCTAGCCTTTATGGTGGACAAGCATGATACGATTGGCGTGGACTGTGTAGCTATGTGTGTGAACGATATTGTGGCACAAGGTGCTGAACCACTGTACTTTTTAGATTATGTTGCACTTGGTAAAGCTGAACCAGCGAAAATTGAACAAATTGTCAAAGGTGTTGCAGATGGCTGTGTACAATCTGGTGCAGCATTAATCGGTGGTGAGACGGCAGAAATGCCAGGTCTTTATGAAGAGGATGAGTATGATTTAGCAGGTTTTGCAGTAGGTGCATGTGAAAAATCAGCCATCGTAACTGGCGAAAAAATCGCTGAGGGTGACGTGCTTATTGGTATCGCTTCAAGTGGTGTGCATTCAAACGGTTATTCTTTAGTGCGCAAAATTGTTTTTGCGGATAATGATTATGCAGTAGATGCGATTGTGGAAGGCTATGAGGATCTTGGTCCTATTGGAGAAGCTTTATTAGTGCCAACAAAATTATATGCAAAACCTGTACTTGCAGCTTTAAAAGCAGCAGATGTTCATGGCTGCGCACATGTAACAGGTGGTGGCTTTTATGAAAATCTTCCTCGTATGATGCCAGAAGGGTTAGCAACTGAAATTGACTTAGGTTCATGGCCAGTGCTACGTATTTTTGAGTTTTTAAAAGAAAAAGGCCAGCTTGAGGATAAAGATTTATATAATGTCTTTAACATGGGCATTGGCTTCGTTTTAGCGGTACCTGCAGATGCAGCAGACAAAGTGATTGCTACAGTGGAAGCAAATGGTGAAAAAGCATATCAAATCGGTCGCGTTGTCAAAGGCGAGGGTGTTGTATTTAATGGCTCACATGATGGGAGTTTAGTGTAATGACTGCACCAGCTAAAATTGCCGTTTTTGCCTCAGGCAGCGGTAGTAATTTTCAGGCCATTCAAGAGGCGATTGAACGTGGCGAGCTACATGCAAAAGTCGAGCTTGTTGTGACAGACAAGCCTGGCGCGTTTGTAGTGACACGTGCCGAGAATTTTAGTATTCCAGTACTAGCTTTAAACCCAAAAGAGTTTGCTTCAAAAGCAGATTATGAGACAGCTATTATCGAGGCTTTACAGGAATGTAATGTGGAATGGATTGTGCTTGCTGGTTATATGCGACTGATTAGTGAAGTATTACTGTCAGCATTTCCACAGCGCATCGTGAATATCCATCCGTCATTATTACCAGCTTTCCCAGGTAAGGATGCTATTGGGCAAGCAATGGAACATGGAGTCAAAATAACAGGTGTAACTGTGCATTTTGTAGATGAAGGTATGGACACTGGTCCTATAATTGCACAAGCAGCAGTTGCCGTTATTGATGGTGACCGTGAGGCAACAGAAGTGGCTATTCATAAGCAAGAGCATGTACTATATACGAAAGCTTTACAGCAATTATTAAAGTAAATCATTGATGTGGAGTTAGGGCTGCTTACTGAATACCTAACTCTACTCCATCAATAATCGCAAGACATTTTCGTGGCAAACACGATAAAAATTAGGAGGATATTGTTGTGACAAAACGTGCATTAATCAGTGTTTCCAATAAAGATGGTATTTTAGAATTTGCAAAAGAACTAGTAGCATTAGGTTATGAAATTTTATCAACTGGTGGTACAAAAAAAATGCTACAGGACAATCATGTTGCTGTAACTGCAGTTGATGAAGTAACTAAATTCCCTGAAATTTTAGATGGTCGTGTAAAAACATTAAACCCATTGATTCACGGTGGTTTATTAGGAAAATTCGACGATGCTTCTCATCAAGCACAAATGAATGAGCATGGCATTGAGCCTATTGAGATTGTATGTGTCAATCTTTATCCGTTCGTTGAAACAATTTCAAAGCCTAATGTAACATGGGAAGATGCTATCGAAAATATTGATATCGGTGGTCCAACAATGTTACGTTCTGCAGCTAAAAACCATCAATATGTCACAGTAATTGTGGACAGCAATGACTATGCAAACGTATTAGAGGAACTAAAAGCAAACGGTACAACAACAATTGAAACGCGTCGTAAGCTAGCTGCAAAAGTTTTCCGTCACACAGCTGCCTATGATTCCTATATTTCAAACTACTTAACAGAAGAAGAGTTTCCAGAGAGCTTAACAATGACATATGAATTAAAACAAAATTTACGCTATGGTGAAAATCCTCATCAAAAAGCGGCATTTTATCAAAAACGTCTTGGCTCAGATTTCTCATTAGCTTATGCAACGCAATTACATGGCAAAGAATTATCATACAATAATATTCAGGATGGCAATGCAGCATTACAAATTGTCAAAGAATTTGAAATGCCAGCAGCAGTTGCTGTAAAACATATGAACCCTTGTGGTGTTGGTACAGGAGTAACATTAGAGGAAGCATTTGATAAAGCATACGCTGCTGATCCTACATCTATATTTGGTGGCATTATCGCATTAAACATGGAAGTGGATGCAGCAACGGCTGAAAAATTAAGTCATATTTTCTTAGAAATTATTATTGCACCTGCCTTTACGCAAGAAGCACTTGATATTTTAACGCAAAAGAAAAATATTCGTTTGTTAACAATTCCTTTTGAGCAAGCAAAACAAGATAATTTCAATGTAGTATCTGTAGAAGGTGGACTTCTCATTCAAGAACCAGATCGTTACGGCTTTGCCAATGCAGATATTAAAGTAGTGACAGATCGTGAACCAACAGAACGAGAATGGGAAGCATTACAGCTTGGTTGGTCGGTTGTCAAACATGTAAAATCAAATGCAATTGTCGTAACTGATTCGCAAATGACGCTTGGTGTTGGTGCAGGTCAAATGAATCGTGTTGGTGCTGCTAAAATTGCTTTTGAGCAAGCTGGTGAAAAAGCAAAAGGTGCTGCATTAGCATCTGATGCGTTCTTCCCAATGAGTGATACAGTGGAAGCAGCTGCGGCAGCTGGTATTACGGCAATTATTCAACCAGGCGGCTCCATTAAAGATCAGGATTCTATTGATAAAGCAAATGAGTATGGTATTACAATGGTATTTACTGGTGTACGCCACTTTAAACATTAATCAAAATATATTAAATTCTACAGACCGAGATGTTGGTTCATCTCGGTCTTACTTACAAATAGGAGGATTTCCCAAGATGAATGTATTAGTAATCGGAAGCGGTGGTCGTGAGCATGCTATCGCTAAACAATTTAGTAATTCCCCATCAGTTCGTAAGGTATTTGTTGCACCTGGCAATGATGGAATGCGAGGCGATGCAGAGGTCGTTGCTATTGATACGATGGATTTTGCAGGTTTAGCGCAATTTGCAAAAGAAAATGCAGTAGATTTAACTTTCGTCGGACCTGAGCAACCACTTGCTGAAGGGATTGTAGATTTCTTTATTGCTCGTGGTTTACGTGTATTTGGTCCAACAAAAGAAGCAGCACAAATCGAAAGCAGTAAATCATATGCTAAGGATATTATGAATAAATACAATATCCCAACAGCTGCTCACGAAACGTTTACAGAAGCAGAGAAGGCAATCACATATATTAAAGAACAAGGTGCACCTATTGTTATTAAAGCGGACGGCTTAGCGGCTGGAAAAGGTGTGGTTGTTGCTATGACACAGGAAGAAGCCATTGAAGCTGTTCAGGATATGATTGGTAATCAACGTTTTGGTGAATCTTCTTCCCGTGTTGTTATCGAAGATTTCTTAGATGGTGAAGAATTCTCATTTATGTCATTCGTCCATAAAGGTCAAATTTATCCAATGGTTATTGCTCAGGATCATAAACGAGCATACGATGGCGATAAAGGTCCTAATACAGGTGGGATGGGTGCTTATTCACCGGTACCTCAAATTTCACAGGAAATAGTAGACGTAGCTTATAAAACAATTGTTGAACCAACTGTTAAAGGCATGGAATCAGACGGTGTATCGTTTACTGGTATTTTATATGCAGGGCTCATATTAACGAAAAATGGTCCAAAAGTGATTGAGTTTAATGCACGCTTTGGGGATCCAGAAACACAAGTCGTTTTACCACGAATGGTTTCTGATTTTGGTGATTTTATGATGGCTTTAATGGATGAAAGACCATTTGATTTACAATGGTCAGAAGAAGCAATGCTTGGTGTTGTAATTGCTGCAGAAGGATATCCAGGGGATGTTGAAAAAGGACATGCATTACCTTGTCTAGAGAATCTATCAGCTTCACATGCCGTATTCCATGCAGGTACAAAGCTTGCAGATGACAAATTTGTTGGTAACGGTGGGCGAGTTTTGTTAGTTGGAGCAAAAGCATCTACTCTAAAAGAAGCGCAAGAAAAAGTATATGCAGGTATTGCAACTGAAGAATGGATCAATTTCTTCTACCGTAAAGATATTGGATGGCGAACATTTAAATAAAATTTCATCATGCTTTGAAACTTATTATTGTTTTCAAACGTATGATTTATAAGGGTAAGAGCCGTCTCGCATAGTTGAGACGGCTCCTTTGACTAAGAAGGATTTTGTGCTTTATTTGTAGAATTTCTACTGTCTGAGGAATTTTGATTTGAAGTGCTGGCGTCAGATTGCTTTGAAGCAGTTGCGTTTGATTCTGACGAATTACCAGATATGGCAGAGGAGAAATCTTTCATGAGTTTGTCGATTTGCTCAGATGACATGGATTGATTAGATGTCATAGATTGATCAGATGACATAGAATTTTGTCCGCTGAGCATACTTTGCATAGAGCTATTCATGGCATTTTGCATATTGGAACCCAGTAAAGCTTTTGTCGGGCAATATTTAAAGATACCCTCAGCCATTTTCATAGCACCTAATGCTATCATTAATCGACCTCCCGTACAGTTAGGATTTCTTGAGACCCTAGCGATGCCAAATGCCGTCATACTTGTACCCATGGCAAAGCGACAGAAGGCATTTTTTTCACTTAAATTAGCTTGTTGCATCATACTATTTCCTCCTTTAGTCATTGTGGAAAAAATAAAGCGGGGTGCACTTTGCTTTATGAAAGTGCTGTGTTACGATTGAAACAAGATGATTGCATAAAAAACTCATTTTAATGAAAAAATGCGCTTATGCAGTAGTAGTATGTGATATCACATTAGAATTACACAATGAAATTTTTACGTAATTTAGGAAGGAGCGAATAGAATGGATCCAGTATGGAAAATTACAAAATTACGCCAACAATTAGCGGTAATTGATGGTAAAAAGGCACCGGATATTGTGTTAAAAAATGCACGTTATTTACATAGCATGCTCAAACAATGGATAGTAGGAAACATTTGGATTTTAGGAGATCGAATTGTCTATGCTGGTGACAGAATGCCTCCTTTAATAGAGGGAACAGAGGTGGTTGATTGTACGAATAAAACAATTGTACCAGGCTATATTGAACCTCATGTCCATCCATTCCAGCTCTATCATCCACAATCATTTGCTGATTTTTGTGGACAGTTAGGCACAACTGCTTTTATTTCTGATAATTTAAGTTTCGTTTTATCTTTAGAAAATAAGAAAGCGTTTTCAATATTGAATCACTTGAAAAAGCTTCCGTTTTCTTTTTACTGGTGGACACGCTTTGATTCACAAACTGAGATGGAGCAGGAGGAAGAGATTTTCTCTAATACATCAATTTTAGAATGGTTAGAACGGGATGATGTTTTACTTGGAGGAGAATTAACGGGCTGGCCAAGATTATTGCATGGGGATGACCAAATGCTCTATCGTATGCAAATGGCTAAAGGATATGGCAAAAAAATAGAAGGACACTTTCCTGGAGCTTCAGAAAGAACTTTAGCCCGTATGAAATTGCTTGGAGCAGATGGTGATCATGAGGCAATGACAGTGGAGGAAGTGGAAAGGCGTATTATGCAGGGGTACGCGGTAACACTTCGCCATTCTTCGATTCGCCCAGATTTACCGCATCTCTTAAAAGGAATTGTAGAAAAAGAGCTTCCTATTTTTGATCATTTAATGATGACAACGGATGGCTCAACGCCTTCTTTCCATCAGGATGGTGTGATGGATAAATGTATTCAAGTAGCTTTAGATGCAGGTGTATCACCAATAGATGCCTATCAAATGGCTACTTATAATGTGGCACGCTACTACAATATGTCCAACCTACATGGTTTTATCGCGACAGGACGCTTTGCTTCTTTGAATATTTTACAAGATGAATGGCATCCAGTTCCTGAAAGCGTATTGTCCAAGGGTGTCTGGTTAAAACGTGATGGACAGCGTGTGCATAAACTTGCAGCTATTGATTATTCAGCCATTCCAGCGTTTGATTTAGGATTTTCATTGAATTCTCATGATTTCCAGTTTTCAATGCCTTTTGGAATTGAGCTTGTGAACGATGTAATTACAAAACCATATAATTCCTTAGTTACTAGGGAAGGGCAACTTGCTGATCATGATGAGAGTTATTTAATGCTCATTAATAGAGACGGCAATTGGCACGTCAATACGATGATTAAAGGCTTCGCGACTAGTGTTCAAGGATTTGCCTCATCTTACTCCAATACAGGTGATATTTTACTTATTGGAAAAAATAAAGAAGATATGATAAAAGCCTTTGAGGAAATGAAAGCAATGCAGGGTGGTATTGTCCTTGTAGAAAAGGGAGAGGTTATTGCTTCTATTCCTTTGACAATCGGTGGTCTACTTTATGATGGAGATGTAGAGGAGCTGACAAATAAAGAACTAGCTTTAAAACAAGCATTAGCTGAACGAGGTTATCGCTTAGGTGACGCAATCTATACTCTATTATTTTTACAATCCACTCATTTACCTTATATTCGTATAACACCAAAAGGGATTTTTGATGTTATGAAGAATAAGTTATTATTACCAGCAGTTATGCGCTAGTTGGATTTCACTTTAGCGTAACTATAGTCCAATTACATTTTGTGTGATTGTTTAAAGGAGAGAGAGTAATGCTTGTGCTTAAATCAAAAAAACTATTCATTACTATGGCATTTAGTGCCTTGTTGATAGGAGGATGTTCAAAGGATTCCTCGGAAGTAAAGGAAGACGAAAAGAATAAAACTGAAGAAGAGCCAGTTATTGAGGAGCCTGTAAAAGAGGAAGCATTTCTTGCTCCGTTAACAGGTGAGGCTGTTAAAGAAGAAATCACACAACGTCCAATTATTGTGACGATTAATAATCATCCAGCTGCACGTCCGCAATCGGGAATAGCAGCAGCGGATATTATTTATGAAATGCTGGCAGAGGGTGATGTTACTCGTTTTTTAGCAGTCTATCAAAGTGAGTTACCAGAAAATTTTGGACCTGTTCGTAGTGCAAGATCCTATTTTGTCGATATGGCAAAGGGCTTTGATGCCTTTTATGTAGCTCATGGTTATAGCCCAGAAGCAAAATCAATGCTTGAGAATAATGTAATCGATAATATAAATGGCATGAATTATGATGGTACACTCTTTAAACGTTCGAAGGATCGTGTTGCACCACATAATTCATATATTTCAACTGAGAATTTATTAAAAGGCGCTAAAAATATAGGCGCTTCAATGATTTACAGCGAAAAAGTGCGTCAGGCTTTTTATGAACCCGATGAACGTGGTAAAATAGGCATTGAAACAAGTAAAGTTGACATTTACTACGGAAATAGTGAGTATTTCCACAATTCGTATGTGTATGATCATCAAAGTAATCATTATGGACGACAATCGGCTGGCGTTGACACAAAGGATATGTTAACAGGCGAGGCATTATCATTGGCAAATGTTCTGTTTTTTGAAATGAACCATCGAACAATTGATAATGTTGGACGCCAAGAAATTGATTTAACTTCTGGTGGAAATGCGTACGTATTCCAAAATGGATATATGAGAGAAGTTAAATGGGCTAATATTGATGGATTACCGATGGCTGTAGAAGAATCTGGGGAGCTTGTTAAATTATCACCAGGAAAGTCATGGGTTCATTTCGTACCAGCTTCACCAGGGTTACAGGCAATGGTGAAAACGCAGCCTTAAAGGGAGGAAAATTGCATGCAAATCGAAAAAATTCGAGGGCATCAAACAGATCAATTGTTTAAAGCAGTGTTAGAGCTGAAAGACATCGAAGAATGCTATAAGTTTTTTGATGATTTATGTACGATTAGTGAAATTCAATCACTGGCACAGCGCTTTGAAGTTGCGCATTTATTACGTTTAAAAAAGACCTACGAATCAATCAAAAAGGAAACAGGTGCTAGTACAGCAACTATTTCTCGTGTACGACGTTGCTTTGATTATGGAAACGATACATATGATGAAATGCTAGGTCGTTTGTATCCTGATGAAAAACCATTTCAAGCACCAAAAGAATAGTAGGTAAAGAGGCTGGGTAGAGTTTCTGCTCAGTCTTTTTCATTTTTTTGTCGTCAGTCATAAGCTATACTTGTAAACGAATAGATACAAAATGATAGGTGGTAAAATCAATGGATTATTTAGAATGGAGACATGTGTTTAAGCTTGATCCAGCTAAAGAAATTACAGATGAAGCATTAGAAAAAATTTGCGAATCAGGAACAGATGTCATTTTAGTTGGTGGGACAGATGGTATAACATTAGACGGTGTATTAGATTTGCTTGTCCGTGTAAGACGCTTTGAGGTACCGATAGCGCTTGAAATTTCTACAATTGAATCGGTAACACCAGGGTACGACTATTACTTTATTCCGACAGTATTAAATAGTGATGATCCTAAATGGATTAAAAACTTACACCATCAGGCTATAAAGGAGTATGGGGATATTATGGTGTGGGATGAGCTAGTAGCGGAGGGCTACTGTATATTAAATCCACATTGCAAGGCTGCTGAGGTGACAAATGCGAAAACGGATTTATCAATAGATGATATTGTTGCTTATGCACGTCTGGCTGAAAATTTCTTTAAGCTACCAGTATTTTATGTAGAATATAGCGGAACTTATGGTGATATTAATGTTATTAGTGCTGTGAAGCAGGAGCTTAATAATACACGATTGTTTTACGGTGGTGGTATTACTTCTACAAAGCAGGCAGCTGAAATGGCAAAATATGCGGATACAGTAGTAGTAGGTAATATTATTTATGATGATTTAAAAGCTGCACTTGCTACTGTTAAGGCTGTTAAAAATACGATATAATTTAAGAACAAACGTTTGTAAGGCGGTGCAAAATGGAGCAGTTAACAAAAAATTTATTAGCAGGTATGAATCCTGAACAGGAGAATGCGGTCAAAACGACTGAAGGGCCACTTCTAATTATGGCGGGTGCTGGATCAGGAAAAACGCGTGTACTAACACATCGTATTGCGTATTTAATCATTGAAAAAGAAGTATATCCATCAAAAATCTTAGCCATCACTTTTACCAATAAGGCTGCACGAGAAATGCGAGAACGTATTGATGGCATTCTCGGAAATGGGACGGGCGATAGTATGTGGGTATCCACATTCCACTCGATGTGTGTACGTATTTTAAGACGTAATATTGATCAGCTTGGAATGTCACGTAATTTTTCAATTTTAGATTCCACAGATCAGCTATCAGTCATTAAAAATGTGATGAAGGAAGAAAATATTGATTCGAAGCGTTTTGAACCTCGTGCTATTTTAAATGCAATTAGTGCAGCAAAAAACGAATGTATTGCAGCAGATGATTATGTCGCCCAAATCAATGAGCATAATCCCTACGAAAAAACGGTTGCACAAGTTTACAAAGGCTATGAAAAAAGATTACGCCGCAACCAATCCCTAGATTTCGATGACTTAATAATGACCACTATTACATTATTCAAGCGAGTCCCAGAGGTGCTTGAATACTATCAAAATAAATTCCAATATATTCATGTTGATGAGTATCAAGATAGTGCGACACGTTGCTAATTGAAAAGATTAGCCACTAGCATATTTGCTAGGAGAACTAAGAAATCAGATGAGTCGAATGATGAGGTAACGCTCTGAAAGGCTCGACCTAATCCTCCGAATAGCGTAGATTTGTGCAATCAAAGCTAGGTTATAAGCTCGGTGAAGTCAGTTGAATATCACCCTAATCGAAAGAAGGAAAGCGGAATAGAGGTATTCTGTGTGATAGATAGGCTGGGGTTCTATAAGAAAATCTATGGTTAGAATGTAAATTATATAACTATTTACTGACGAAATTCCGAATGTACGGCTCTAGAGGTATAGCCATTCGAAAGGGTGGTCCGTCACGAGCGGGTTAGTGAGGTGGAGTAAGATTTGTCTTTATGAAACACCTTATGATGTTACAGGCATCATCCAGCTAACAGGGTTAGAGGAATGACCTAAGGATTTTATATGAAAAGATATGATTCTTGGAACGTGGGAAGCTGGTTACGTGGAGAGATTGCACTCAGTGAAGCGGTATGAGGGAAAGCTACTATGTATGTATAACCTCATTTTAAGTACAGTGAAAGTGATGGCACAGTACCAGTGAAGCCGTGATAATAAGCGGTGGAGGGATAGCCATTAGTTAGTTAATTGAAAAAACAGGCTATATTTCGTGACTAATAGGCTCAAGTGGGACTAAGAGAAATGAAATAGTAGAATGAAGAGCAATTAACTGATGGAACGCCGTATGAGGGGAAACTCTCACGTACGGTGTGAATGGGGGGAAAAGCTAGAGACCACTTCAAAGGCTTACCTATCCATATCCAATAAATCTCAATATTTACTTGTGCAGTTATTGGCTAAAAAATTTAAAAACATTTGCGTTGTAGGGGATTCAGACCAATCAATCTATCGCTGGCGCGGGGCAGACATTGGCAATATCCTATCCTTTGAAAAGGATTATCCAAATGCAAAGGTTATTATGCTTGAACAAAATTATCGTTCAACAAAACGCATCCTCCAAGCAGCAAATGACGTCATTCAAAATAATACAACACGTTACCCAAAAGAACTGCGTACAGAAAATGCAGAAGGTGAAAAAATCGTCTTGTACAAGGCGTATAACGAGCAAGAGGAAGCACAATTCGTTATACAAACAATTCAACAGCTGATTAAAAAAGATAATCACTCATTCGATGACTTTGCGATTTTATATCGCACAAATGCTCAGTCACGTGTTATGGAGGAAGTACTTGTTAAATCCAATATGTCTTATCAAATTGTTGGCGGTACAAAGTTCTATGATCGTAAAGAGATTAAGGATTTACTGGCTTATTTACGTCTTATTGCCAATAATGATGATGATTTATCGCTGGCACGTATTATTAATGAACCAAAGCGCAGTATTGGTGCTACCTCCTTTGAAAAAATGGCGCGCTATGCAATTGAACAAGATCGTTCAATTTTTGATGCCATGAATGACCTTGTATTTATGGGGCTATCAGGCAAGGCTGCAAATTCAGCTGAGCAATTCTATGCGATGATTAAAGGCTATACAGAGATGCAGGAATATTTATCGGTCACTGAAATGGTAGAGCAGGTGATTGAAAAATCTGGTTATCGAGCAATGCTACAAAATGAAAAAACGATTGAAGCAGAAAGCCGTCTAGAAAATATTGAAGAATTTTTATCAGTAACAAAAGCATTCGAAGAGCGTAGTGATGATAAGAGCTTAATAGCCTTCTTAACAGATTTAGCACTTATTGCAGATATTGATGCATTGGATAAAGAAGATACATCCAAAGGCAATATCATTTTAATGACGATGCATGCCGCAAAGGGTTTAGAATTCCCCGTTGTCTTTATCATTGGAATGGAAGAAAATATCTTCCCGCATTCTCGTTCACTTGATGATATGGATGAAATGGAAGAAGAACGGCGTCTAGCTTATGTTGGCATAACTCGTGCAGAGGAGCGCTTGTATTTAACGTGTGCACAAAGCCGAACGATTTTTGGTCGTTCTAGTTATAACAATGCCTCTCGTTTTTTACGTGAAATTTCAGAGGATATTACACAATCTATTTCCAAAGGTGGCGCGAAACCTGAAGTTCCATTTGCTTCTAGTAACCGTTCGGCAGGCAATTATCAAAGGCGAACACTTGGAGACATTCAGAAAACGCAGCCTGCAACCTCTCGATTACAAGCAACTGGTGGAGACCAATTTGGCTGGAAGGCTGGAGATAAAGCAGTCCATAAAAAATGGGGAACAGGTATGGTTGTTAGTGTAAAAGGTGAGGGTGATAGTACAGAGCTAGATATCGCCTTTCCACAACCAATCGGCATTAAACGATTACTAGCACAATTTGCACCTATTGAAAAAGCGTAAGCGGAGGAACTAAAATGAACGAAATCGAACAACGCATTGCGGAACTAAATAAATTATTGCATGAATATGGTCATGCCTACTATGTGTTGGATCAACCTGTCGTAGCAGATAGTGTCTATGATCAATTATTACATGAGCTTATTGCACTAGAGGAAGCAAACCCGTCATTAATTTTCCCAGATTCACCAACCCAGCGAGTTGGCGGAGCAGTGGTAGACGGTTTTAAAAAGGTGACGCATGATTTTCCTATGCTAAGTCTTTCTAATGCTTTTAATGAAGTCGATTTACGTGAGTTTGACCGAAAAGTACGTCAAGCAATTGGTGATCATTTTTCCTATGTTTGCGAGTTGAAAATCGATGGTCTTGCCATTTCCTTAAAATATGAAAATGGTGTTTTTGTACAAGGTGCAACGCGAGGAGATGGTGTTGTAGGAGAAGATATTACTGCGAATTTAAAAACGATTCGCGCGATACCATTGCGTTTAAAGGAACCAATCACGATAGAGGTTCGTGGTGAGGCGTATATGCCTAAGAAATCCTTTGAAGCATTAAACACTCAGCGTGTTGACAATGGAGAGGAGCTATTTGCTAATCCTCGAAATGCGGCTGCTGGCTCTTTACGTCAGCTAGATCCTAAAATCGCTGCAAGTCGTCAATTAGCAACATTCATCTATGCTATTGGCGGCGATGGTGAAGTATATGGCATCGATGGTCATGCAGAGATGCTTGATTATTTAGAGGGGTTAGGATTCCCTTCCAATAAGGAACGTCAACGCTGTTCAACGATTGAGGAGGTATTAGCCTTTATCGATAAATGGACAGAAAATCGTTCGAATTTAGCTTATGAAATTGACGGCATTGTTATTAAGGTGGACCGTTTTGCTCAGCAGGATGAATTAGGGTATACAGCAAAGAGTCCACGCTGGGCAATCGCCTATAAATTCCCTGCTGAGGAAGTAGTAACAACATTACTTGATATTGATTTAACAGTTGGTCGTACAGGTGTTGTGACGCCAACTGCCATTTTAACGCCTGTTCAAGTGGCGGGTACGACAGTTCAACGTGCATCATTGCACAATGAAGATTTAATCCGTGAAAAGGATATTCGTATAGGCGATACAGTCATTATCCGAAAAGCAGGTGACATTATACCGCAAGTTGTGGGAGTGCTGCTGGAGCAACGACCTGAGGATACAGTGCCTTACGAAATGCCTAAAAATTGCCCTGTCTGTGATAGTGAATTGATTCGCATAGAGGGTGAAGTAGCATTACGTTGTGTAAATCCTGCATGTTTTGCACAAATTGCTGAAAGTATTAAATACTTTGTATCACGAAATGCGATGAATATTGATGGTCTTGGTGATAAAGTCGTTGAGCAATTGTTGCGTGCAGATTTAATTCACGATGTATCTGATCTATATCATTTAACTGTTGAGCAACTTGTTGAGCTTGAGCGTATGGGTGAAAAATCAGCGACAAATTTAGTACATGCTATCCAGGCCTCAAAGGAAAATTCAATGGAGCGCTTATTAATCGGACTAGGGATACGGCATGTTGGTGAAAAGGCTGCAAAAATAGTTTCTGAAACATATGGAACGATGGAGGCAGTAATGGCAGCAACAGAGGAGCAGCTAGTTGAAATTTATGAGATTGGCGATAAAATGGCCTCTTCGCTTGTTGAGTATTTTTCAAATGAGGATGCATGTGCAGTGATTGGTCGTCTAGCAGAAGCAGGCGTCAATATGATATATAAAGGTAAAAGGGTAGAGGTAACTGTAGGAGATAATCCTTTTGCAGGTAAAACAATTGTCTTAACTGGTAAACTTGAGCAATTGACACGTAACGAAGCAAAGGCGAAAATAGAAGAGTTGGGTGGTATTGTTACAGGCAGTGTCAGCAAAAAAACAGATCTTGTCATTGCAGGAGCAGATGCCGGTTCTAAACTAACAAAAGCCGAGCAATTAGGTATTGAAGTTTGGAATGAGGACAGCCTGATAGAACAACTTAACCTCGTTTAACAATTTAGATGATTATCGTAGTACTTGATGAATTGTCCTAACAGATTTGACAGAAAGCCAAGGCATTTTAATAGCAGATGCCAGCTTTCTGTTTACATAAGAACAGATTCATCAAGTAGAAATTGAATATCAGTAAAGGAGTATTAAAATAATGAAGTCACTTCGACTCATTCCAGCAATTATCGCTGCTACAATGCTAGTTGGCTGTGTGCCTACTAAGAAGGAGACAGAGCTTACACAGGAGACACAACAGGAAAAAGCGGAAACAACCGTTATTCCAAGCTTTAAGATAGATGAATCCTATTATAGTGCGTTAACTCCTTACAAGGAAAGTGCTAGCAGGGGATTGGTAGTTTCAAATATTTATACAAAATATGATATGAAGGAAGTAGAAACAGGCTTGATGCGTCTTTCTCAAAAGGAGTTTGACACAGAGAATTTTTTCTTCCAGGAAGGTCAGTATTTAGCTAAAAGTACAGTGACCGATTGGCTAAAGCGTAGTTCCCAAGTCAAGGATGGTTTAAATCCTCCTTCAACGGAATCTATGCCACCAGAGGAGCGTGCAAAGAAGGCACCTATATATTTATCACATATTGTTGAGCAGAATTATTTAACGAAGACAAAAGATAATAAAGTGAAATTAGGCGGTATTTCGATAGGACTTTCCTTAAACTCTATTTACTATTATCAAAAAGTAAAATATGGGGAGTATTATGAGGAACCAATACCAGAGTCAGCACTTGTTGCACAAGGCAAGAAAATGGCTACAGAAATTGTGTCTCGTCTAAGAGCTCGTGAAGAATTGAAAGATGTCCCTATTGTAATAGGCTTATTTAAACAGAAAGCTAACAATGATATTATTCCAGGAACGTATTTTAGCTATGGTGTTGCAAAATCTGGACAAAACGATGTAGCGGATTGGCAAGCGATTGATGAAGAATATGTTCTATTCCCAACAGATGAATCGAAGGATGTTTATCGAGAGGATAGCAATAAGTTTAAGAAATTCAAATTGGATATCGATAAATATTTTTCTAACTATACGAGTGTGATAGGAACAGGCTTCTATCAAAATAAAGAAATACAAAAGCTAAAAATAGAAGTACCCATTCAATTCTTCGGTCAAGCAGAAATTATTGGTTTTACCCAATATCTAACTGGTGTTCTTATTAATCATTTCGATAATATCAATGTTGAAGTAAGTATTACTTCGATAAACGGTCCAGAGGCGTTAATTATTAAGAAAACGAATGATAAAGAACCTTATGTGCATATCTATGAATAAACTATAGTCAGCTCTGGGCTGGCTATATTTTTATGTAGCCATCCAAAGAAAAGCTAGAAAAAGAAGGATAGAAATAACGAAGAAATGGATACACCTATAAAGAGACAACACTCTGCCACAGTAGTGAAAGTTTCTATATTTTTGGTGAAAGTTGTGATTTTTAATAGGAAAAATGTTATGATTATTTGCATGGTTAACTTTATTCAACCCTATTGTTATCAAGAAAAACAATGATTTGAATGTGTATTCGGAGGTGTAAAAAATGGCAAAATTAACAAAAGAGGAAGTTAAGCACGTTGCAAATTTAGCACGTCTTGCTATATCAGAAGAGGAAGCTGAAAAGTTTGCTGAACAGCTTGGTAAAATTACAGACTTCGCAGAGCAATTAAACGAGCTAGATACAACGAATGTTGAACCAACAACTCACGTCCTACCATTAGTAAACGTTATGCGTGAAGATGTGGCAACAAAAGGCTTAGACCGTGAAGTAATGATGTTAAACGTAAAGGAACAAGAAGATGGTCAAGTAAAAGTACCAGCTATCATGTAATACTAAAAAATAGGAGGATTCCTCATGACGTTATTTGAACGTTCAGCAAAGGAGCTACAAGCTGACTTAAAAGCGGGTAACTTAACTATCGCTGATTTAACAAAAGAAGCATACGAACGTATTGCCAAGCTTGATGGCAATGTACAAGCTTTCCTTGCTTCAAATGAAGAGAAAGCAACTGCACAAGCAGCTGAAATGGACAAAGTGCCATTTGAAGAGCGTGGACCACTGTTTGGTCTTCCCATCGGTGTAAAAGACAACATCGTAACAGAAGGCTTAGAAACAACTTGTGCTTCTAAAATTCTAGAAGGCTTTATGCCAATATATGATGCAACTGTAGTGAAAAAGCTACGTGATGCCGGAATGGTAACGATCGGTAAACTAAATATGGATGAGTTCGCAATGGGGTCTTCCAATGAAAACTCCTACTATAAAACAACAAAAAATCCTTGGAACTTAAACCACGTACCAGGTGGTTCTTCAGGTGCATCTGCCGCAGCAGTAGCAGCAGGGGAAGTACCATTCTCACTTGGTTCTGATACGGGTGGTTCTATCCGCCAACCAGCAGCTTATTGCGGTGTGGTTGGGATGAAGCCTACATATGGTCGTGTATCTCGTTTTGGACTAGTAGCATTTGCATCTTCTTTAGATCAAATCGGACCAATTACACGTAATGTTGAAGACAATGCTCTTTTACTTGAGGCAATTGCAGGTTTAGATCCTAATGATTCAACGTCTGCAAACGTAGAAGTACCAAACTATGTAGCAGCTCTAACTGGTGATGTAAAAGGCTTACGTATCGCTGTACCAAAAGAATTCTTTGGTGAAGGTGTTGGTGAAGCAGCACGTCAATCAGTGCTTGATGCGTTAGAAGTATTAAAAGGCTTAGGTGCTACAGTAGAAGAAGTCTCACTTCCTCACTCCAAATATGCACTTTCTGCTTACTATATCCTATCTTCTTCTGAAGCGTCCTCGAACCTTTCTCGTTTCGACGGTATCCGCTATGGTTTCCGCGCAGAAAACGTTACAAATTTAATGGACCTTTATAAAGAAACACGTGCACAAGGCTTTGGTGATGAAGTAAAACGTCGCATTATGCTTGGTACTTACTCACTAAGTGCAGGTACGTACGATGCTTACTACAAAAAAGCACAACAAGCCCGTACACTAATCAAAGCAGACTATGACAAAGTATTCGAAGACTTTGACGTAATCATTGGACCAACTGCGCCAACACCAGCATTCAAAATTGGTGAAAACGTGGATGATCCAATGACAATGTATGCAAACGATATTTTAACGATTCCAATCAATCTAGCTGGTGTACCAGCCATTTCCATCCCATGCGGCTTGGAGAATGGATTACCATTAGGCTTACAAATTATTGGTAAATACTTTGACGAAGCAACGATTTACCGTGTAGCTCATGCTTTTGAACAAGCAACAGAGTTCCATAAACAAGTTCCTCAAATTTGGGAGGGAAAATAACATGAACTTTGAAACAGTCATTGGTTTAGAAGTACACGTTGAGTTGAAAACGAACTCAAAAATCTTCTCACCAGCACCAGCTCATTTTGGTGCTGAACCAAATACAAATACAACAGTTATTGACTTAGGATACCCTGGTGTTCTGCCAGTGCTAAATAAAAATGTTGTAGATTTCGCTATGCGTGCTGCACTTGCACTGAATATGGAAATCGAACAAGAAACAAAATTTGACCGTAAAAACTACTTCTATCCTGACAATCCGAAAGCTTATCAAATTTCTCAATTCGATAAACCAATCGGTAAAAATGGGTGGATCGATATTGAAGTAGATGGCTATACAAAACGTATCGGTATTACACGTCTTCATATGGAAGAAGATGCTGGTAAGCTTTCTCATGCTGGTGACCACTCTTTAGTTGACTTTAACCGTCAAGGTACACCACTTGTAGAAATCGTTTCTGAGCCAGATATTCGCACACCAAACGAAGCGTATGCGTATCTTGAAAAAATAAAATCAATCATCCAATATGCAGATGTTTCAGACTGTAAAATGGAAGAGGGATCTTTACGTTGTGATGCCAACATCTCAATCCGCCCATATGGTCAAGAAGAATTTGGTACAAAAACAGAGCTTAAAAACCTGAACTCCTTTAACTATGTTCGTCGTGGTCTAGAGCATGAGGAATTACGTCAAGCTGATGTTCTTCTTTCAGGTGGGGTAATTGAGCAAGAAACTCGCCGCTTCGATGAAAAAACAGGTAAAACTATCCTTATGCGTGTTAAAGAAGGAACTGATGATTACCGCTACTTCCCAGAGCCTGACTTAGTACGTCTATCAATCGATGATGAATGGTTAGAGCGTGTAAAATCAGAAATTCCTGAACTTCCAGATGCTCGTAAAAAACGCTATGTTGAGGAACTAGGCTTAACACCATATGATGCAGGTGTTCTTGTTATTTCAAAAGAAATCTCAGACTTCTTCGAGGCTATGGTAGCTAAAGACGCGGATGCCAAGCTTTCTGCAAACTGGCTTATGGGTGATGTTTCTGCCTACTTAAATGCAGAACAAAAAGATCTTAAAGATACTGCATTAACGCCAGAAAATCTTGCTGAAATGGTGAAATTAATCACGGATGGTACAATTTCTTCTAAAATCGGTAAAAAGGTATTTGCTGAATTAGTAGAAAATGGCGGCTCAGCACAAGATATCGTTAAAGCAAAAGGTTTAGTTCAAATTTCAGATGAAGGTGCATTACTTGCGATTGTTACAGAGGTTCTAGACAATAATGCACAATCAATCGAAGACTTTAAAAATGGTAAGGATCGTGCTATCGGCTTCTTAGTAGGTCAAATTATGAAGGCTACAAAAGGTCAAGCAAACCCTCCAATGGTCAATAAATTATTACAACAAGAAATTGCAAAGCGTTAAAAAGAGGCTGGGACATAACTAGCTTCAATTCGTGAGAAATCCGACTTTGAATGAATTCAAAGTCGGATTTCTCTATCTTTTATGTTTTTCCAGA
>NZ_JBNNMG010000066.1:0-30147 GCF_050272555.1 Lysinibacillus sp. NPDC047702
GTCACACCCGTTCCCATACCGAACACGGAAGTTAAGCTCTTTAGCGCCGATGGTAGTTGGGGGCTTCCCCCTGTGAGAGTAGGACATTGCTAGGCGCAAAAAGTCGCTGCTGACAAACTCAGTAGTGGCTTTTTTTATGTCCAAAAACAAAAAGAATAAGAGACATTTCACCAGCATAACCATAGAGCCCTGGTTGAAATGTCTCTTTTTGTCTTCATTCAGCAAATGTTTTTTGTATCGAAAGCATAGCGGCAGATACAGAAGACTCCCACCTATAGAGACTAACTTGACCCACAACACACCCTAATTATGGAAGTAAGTACGTATAATACTTCGGTATGGTATGGAGCTGATAAATCCTTTCCATATCACCTTCACCCTGGGTCACGATCTCCCTTGCGTCCTAAAAAGCCACCTAATTTCGCCAAATAAAGTTTTATTCGTTGGGGGCGTGGATGGTGGAATAGATGTCCGATTTGAAATGCAATAAAGAACGCGCCACTCCTCTTCCTCTAAAAATATCGTGCAGGATGCCTCGGATGCTGTCTAGCCAAATACATCATGCCCAGGATGCGCAAGGATATAAAAGAGCTGTCCACCGTAGTACATGGCAAGGTGACTAGATTATTTTAAACAGTTGCTGTTCGTAATTCTACACGTCGAATCTTACCAGAAGTAGTTTTAGGTAATTCATCTATAAAGACAATGCTCCGAGGGTATTTATAAGGCGCTGTTAATGCCTTAACGTGCTCCTGCAGCTCTTTTGTTAATTCCTCTTCATCATGGTTTTTAAAGGATTCTCGTAAAATAATAAAGGCTTTCACGATATGCCCTCGAATTTCATCTGGTGCTGCTACAACGGCACATTCTTGTACAGCTTCATGTTTATTCAAAGCATCTTCTACTTCAAATGGTCCAATTGTATAGCCTGATGAGATGATGATGTCATCTCCGCGACCTTCAAACCAGAAATAACCATCTTCGTCACATTTGGCTTGGTCACCAGTAATATACCAATCGCCACGGAAGGCAGCTTGTGTACGTTCAGGCTCACGATAATATTCTTTAAATAAAGCAGGAGATGACTTATGAACAGCGATATCCCCAACTTCCCCAACAGATGCTTCATTACCTTCATTGTCTACAATACGTACAATATTACCAGGAGTTGGGACACCCATTGAACCAGGACGTAACTCAGTATTTTCTAGTGTGCCGATTAATAGTGTATTTTCCGTTTGACCATAGCCATCTCGGACTTTAAGACCAAAATGATTCATAAATGCTTCGATAACCGGTCGATTTAATGGTTCTCCAGCAGAGACTGCACTTCGCAATGATGATAGATTGTACTCTTTTAAATTATCAATTTTCGCCAGTATACGATATTCAGTTGGTGTACAGCATAATACATTTACCTTTTCATCTTGAAGTAGTTGAAGATATGTTTTTGCGTCGAATCCGCCATGATAAACAAATGCAGTTGCACCTAGCATTATAGTGGATAAAAACGGACTCCAGATCCATTTTTGCCAACCTGGTGCTGCGGTAGCCCATACTAAGTCACCTTCACGCACACAAAGCCATTGTGAAGCTGCTGTGCGAATATGTGCATATCCCCAGCCGTGAGAATGAACAACTCCCTTTGGTTTACCAGTTGTACCAGAAGTATAAGAAAGGAAAGCCATGTCATCACGTTTTGTAGGAACTGCAGTAAAAGTATCGGGCTGCGTGCTAGCTAACTCATCTAACGAAGTCCAATTACCGGTAGCAGTTCCGATAACCAATTTATTATTTAAAGCCTCTACAGTAGAAGAAATATGATCTACTTCACCCGTGAATGCCTCGTAAGCAATCACTGCACTTGCAGAGGAGTGCTCCATACGATATTCTAAATCACTTGCACGCAACATCTCAGAGCAAGATATAGGCACGATACCAGCCTTTAGACAGCCAAGGAAGACAAAGTATGCCTCAGGTAGTCGTGGAGTAATGACTAATACGCGATCGCCTTTTTGAAGCCCCCTCTTCGTAAAAGCATTTGCGTACTGGTTCATTTTTTGAACAAGCTCTAAATAGGAAATAGTTCGGCGCTCCTGTTGAGTATTTAACCATCTTATTGCTTGACGTTCACTATCTTGAGAAAATTTCTCTAATTCCTCAGTAATGTTATAAAATTCTGGTGCAATTAAATCGTTTGTAACCATTTGAACATTCCTCCCCATAAATAATAGAAAATTCATAAAACTATTTTTATTTTATCAATTACAATAATATACAGCAAGAATATTAAGTACGCAAAATAGAAATATTAGATTTTATAGAGAACTATTATGATTTTTAATGGTTCCTACTAACCCATTCGACAAAATATATGAAAATTTTTATAAAAAGTGTTGCATAATTTATAATGCTTGCTATAATAATAAATGTGCTTAAGAATTTTTAGAAAATTTAATTGAATATCATTGTTCCGAAGTAGCTCAGTTGGTAGTAGCACCTGACTGTTAATCAGGTTGTCGCAGGTTCGAGTCCTGCCTTCGGAGCCATTTTTTTGCCCATTTTTAGGATGCATTTATACATAGCTAAAAAATATAAAAAAGTATTGCATTAAGGAAGAAATAATGGTAATATAAATCTTGTCCTGTTTGGAACATTAATAAAATGGCCCCTTGGTCAAGTGGTTAAGACACCGCCCTTTCACGGCGGTAACACGGGTTCGAATCCCGTAGGGGTCACCATTTTAAAGTTTTGTAGTAATGCAAAGGCTTAAAAAGAAAATAAACTGTTAAGAAATAAACACCTGTTTTTATGGAGGATTAGCTCAGCTGGGAGAGCATCTGCCTTACAAGCAGAGGGTCGGCGGTTCGAGCCCGTCATCCTCCACCATATAGTGTTATTTCGGAGGGGTAGCGAAGTGGCTAAACGCGGCGGACTGTAAATCCGCTCCTTAGGGTTCGGCGGTTCGAATCCGTCCCCCTCCACCAGTTTTATAAATGATTGGGGTATAGCCAAGCGGTAAGGCAACGGATTTTGATTCCGTCATGCCTAGGTTCGAATCCTAGTACCCCAGCCATTCATTTCTTAATTTGAGCCATTAGCTCAGTTGGTAGAGCATCTGACTTTTAATCAGAGGGTCGAAGGTTCGAGTCCTTCATGGCTCACTTTTTTTAGTATAAAATATTTAAAAAGTGTTACATTAACTACAGATACTAATCTCTTGCTGAAAACAGTAGGAGATTTTTTTATGTTTGAAAATATTGCATAAATATTCAAAAAAATGTTAGGTTGAGCCAAGGCGGATACAGGCTTTACAATAGTCTTACAACTAGAAAGGGGTATGAAAAGATGAATAAACTTAATATATCTATTATTGGAGTACCAACTGATTACGGGCAAGCACGTAGAGGCGTAGACATGGGACCTAGTGCGATCCGTTATGCGGGAGTTGTGGAACGCTTAGAGGCAATTGGACATAAGGTACAAGATCTAGGGGATATCCATGTTAGTCAAACACTTAAAAGTGCTGTTGTAGATGAGAAACTACTTAATTTAGAGGAAGTTATTGATGTTAGTACAGCTTTAGCAAATAATGTACATGAAGCATTAGAGCAGAAAAAGTTTCCGTTAGTATTTGGTGGGGACCACAGTATTGCTATTGGTACACTTGCTGGTCTTGGAGAGCATTACAAAAACCTGGGTGTTATTTGGTATGATGCACATGCTGATTTAAATACACCTGAGACAACACCTTCTGGCAATATACATGGTATGCCTTTAGCTGTAAGCATTGGACTTGGTCATGATCGCTTAGTCAGAATTCGCGACTTTGCGCCAAAAATTAAACCTGAGAATGTTATCATTATTGGTGCGCGATCTGTAGATCCTGGAGAACGCGATCTTATTCGTCAACAAGGAATTAAGGTGTACACAATGCATGAAATTGATCGTCTTGGTATGACGCGTGTTATGGAAGATGCTCTTACCTATTTAAAAGAAAGAAATGTTGATGGCTTGCACTTATCGCTTGATTTAGATGGTCTGGATCCACTTTATACGCCAGGAGTAGGGACACCTGTTCCAGGGGGAATTACGTATCGTGAAAGTCATTTAGCTATGGAAATGCTACAAGAATCAGGTATGTTAACATCCGCTGAATTTGTTGAGGTTAATCCGATTTTAGATGAAAAGAATACAACAGCTAATGTTGCTGTTGCATTAATGGGTTCTCTATTCGGAGAAACACTAGTTTAAAGAAAATTAACAAATAATTGCCTTTCACCACAATGAACAAAATCTTTTGCTATAATTAAAAATAAATTGAAACTTTTCTTATCAGAACCTCGTATAGTATAAGACAGTTGTAAAGGTGGAGAAGTCAACACAATGGATGCGTTAGTAAATAAGAGAATAAAACAAGTGCTTAAAGGCGATCAAAACGCATTTGCCGATATTGTGAGTCTCTATCAGCACAAACTGTACCAAGTATGCTATAGGATGTTAGGAAATAAACAAGAATCTGAGGATATTGCTCAAGAAGCATTTGTTCGTGCCTACATGAATTTGCATACTTTTGATCAGAAACGAAAATTTTCGACGTGGCTTTATCGCATAGCGACGAACCTTTGCATAGATCGTATTCGGAAAAAAAAGCCAGATTATTATTTAGATGCTGAAGTAGCTGGTACAGAAGGGCTTGATATGTATTCACAAATTGCAGCAGATGACCAGCTACCAGAGGAACAAATAGAGAAAATGGAGCTACAGGATCGCATTCAATATGAAATTGGACGTTTGCCAGATAAATATCGTTCAGTTATAGTATTGAAATATATTGAAGAGTTATCGTTGCAAGAAATTAGCGAGATTTTAGATATGCCTCTTGGAACGGTGAAAACGAGAATTCACCGCGGACGTGAAGCATTACGTAAGCAATTAAACAATCTGTAGGAGGGGGAGCGTCATGAATACTTGTCCAGAGCATATTATAGATTATATGCACGATTATTTAGACGGTGACATTAGTCGTGAGCATGAGCAAGAGTTAAAACAACATTTGCATTCATGTAGTGATTGTAAACAATTGATGCAAGAATTGAGTGAAACAATCGCCTTTGTGAAGAGTGCTTCCCATATTACAGCACCTCCGCATTTTGAAGAATCCGTGATGGCTCGTTTACCGAAACCCAAAAGTCGTGTAGGCATGCAAAAATGGATTCGCCGGCATCCATTTTTTGTGGCAGCAGCAGTATTTTGCTTATTCATGAGTGCAACTTTAATTGGTAACTTTATGGATGATCAACATTTCTCAGTGACCAAACAGCCAAACTTAGTTGTTAATGGTCAGACAGTCATTGTACCTGAGGGAGAAGTGGTGAAAGGTGATATTGTTGTTAAAAATGGTGATTTAATTGTTGAGGGTGAAGTTGATGGCAATGTCACTGTTATTAACGGGCAGTATATGGCTTCTTCAGCAGTTGTATCAGGTAAAATAGAGGAAATTGACGAAGCATTCGAATGGTTATGGTATACAATCAAAAACTCAGTAAAAACCGCTTTGACATTTGAGGAGAAAGAAGAAACTAAATAACACTCTATACGTCCTAAAAGATAGTGCACGTGAGAGGCTGAAAGGTCTACTCTTATGAGTAGACTTTTCATTTGAAAAAAGTTACATTTGATAAGAATGTGCTATACTTAAATGTGTATGGATTCGCAATGAAAAGTGGGGGATGCCACGTGCAAATTATCGAACATTTCGCTGATTTAACACCTGTGAATATTGTTATTAACTTCTTAGATGTACTGCTTGTTTGGTACGTTGTTTATAAAATTTTAACCCTCATTAAAGGTACGAAGGCTGTCCAGTTATTAAAAGGGATTTTCGTAATTATTATTGCGCGCATCATTACGGACTTTTTAGGGTTAGAAACGTTGGGCTGGATGCTCAATCAAGTCATCGAGTTTGGTTTCTTAGCGATCATTATTATATTCCAACCCGAAATCAGACGTGGTCTTGAACAAATTGGTCGAGGTAAGCTATTCCAACGCTCTACTAGCCAGGTTGAGGATGAACAAACAAGGCTTATCGAGGCCATGAAGAAATCTGTTAGTTATATGGCTAAACGTCGTATAGGGGCGCTAATTTCTATTGAAAAGGAAACTGGTTTAAATGAATATATTGAGACAGGCATAGGTCTTAATGCTGAAATCTCTTCTGAATTACTTATTAACATTTTCATACCTAATACACCACTTCATGATGGAGCCGTGATTATGCAGAAGGATAAAGTAACTGCAGCAGCTTGTTACTTACCACTCTCTGAAAGCCCGTTTATTTCAAAGGAGCTTGGGACACGCCATCGTGCTGCACTTGGTCTAAGTGAAGTGACAGATGCGATAACAATTGTTGTATCAGAAGAAACTGGTGCTATTAGTATTACACTAAATGGCAATCTACACCGAAATCTTTCTCTAGAGGAATTTGAAACACTGTTACGTAACATGTGGTTTGGAACAGCTCAAGAATCAAGTGCAGCCTCTAAGTTGACTTGGAGGGGGAAAAAGAATGGATAAAATGATGGATAGCCCTTGGGTGTTACGAATCATCGCATTATTTCTTGCCTGTTTGTTATTTTTCTCTGTTCGTACGGAGCTTACTTCTTCAAATAAAACAACCTCCAATGAGCAAACAGATGTAATTCGCGATGTCCCAGTCGATGTTTTTTATGATAATGAGAACCTTATTGTAACGGGTTTGCCGAAAACTGTGGATGTGACAATAAAAGGCCCGATGCAACTTGTTATACAGGCAAAGGCAGCAAAAGACTTCTCAGTATTTGTGGATTTAAGTAATTTGCTAATAGGAAAGCATAATGTTAGACTGCAATATGAAAATATTTCTAATAAATTACAAGTTACTTTAGACCCAGCAATGGTAAATATAAATATTGAAGAAAAGGTCACACAGGAATTTCGAGTTGACCCTGAGATGAATCATCGTTTAATTGAAGAAGGCTATATATTAAAAGGGATGACTGCAAAGCCAGCAACAGTATATGTAACAGGTGCGAAAAGTGCAATTGAGAGCATTAGTTATGTCAAAGCTACTGTATCAGGCGAGCAAGGTTTAAAGGAACCATTCTCCCAAGTAGCAGCTGTTAAAGTGTTAGACCGAGATTTAAATAAATTAGACGTGACAATAGAACCAGAGGCTGTAAAAGTAAAAGTTGATATAGCAGAGTATAGTAGGGAACTACCTGTTGTAATGAAGGAAATTGGAAAAGCGCCAGATGAAGTGACCATTAATGAATTAACACTTAATCAAAAAATGGTGAAGGTGTATGGTAGAAAATCCATTATAGACAGTTTAACTGAAATTCCTGTGGAAGTGGATTTGTCAAAAATTACAGAATCTAAAACATATGAATATGATGTAAAATTACCAGAGGGCGTGACGAAAATATCTGACTCAAAAATTAAAATAAAGGCAGATATTACAAAGGTTGAGCAGGAGAAAACAACACCGACAACGACTACTCCTCCGCCTCCTTCAGAGGAACCAAATACCACTCCTTCTGATGAAAATACTCCTACTGAGAAAACAGAAGATATTGATTCTTAAACAATAACTGACTATAATTTTATTTTGATTCAGTAGAGATTCATTCTCTATCGGTAGAGTATTCTTTCTCGAATATGAAAAAACACTAACGATAATAGATACTCAAGCTAAATCGAAATACTCTATGTTTATTATTTGAAATTGAGTGACTTGTTCTAATTCAGATACTATGCATAGAAATTTAATTAATAGTTACCAGTGAATGAACAAAAATTGACTTTTCCAAAAGTAAGCAGATGGGTGATCTTTTTGTCAGCATAGACGAGCTGATCACTGGCATGCATTGAAGGAGAGAATAATCAAAATGGGTAAATATTTTGGAACAGATGGCGTCCGTGGTGTCGCGAATAGTGAGTTAACACCTGAATTTGCATTTAAACTTGGCCGAGTAGGGGGCTATATTTTAACAAAGGATGCAACAGACCGTCCCAAGGTTTTAATTGGTCGTGACACACGTATCTCAGGTGAAATGCTAGAAGGAGCACTTGTGGCTGGCCTTTTATCAATCGGTGTAGAGGTGATGCGTCTTGGAGTTATTTCAACACCAGGTGTGGCTTACCTAACTAGAATTCTGAGTGCAAACGCAGGCGTCATGATTTCAGCTTCACATAACCCAGTTGCAGATAATGGCATTAAATTTTTCGGTCCAGATGGTTTTAAGCTGACAGATGCGCAAGAGAATGAAATCGAAGCATTGCTTGATGCATTAGAAGATACATTGCCGCGTCCAATAGGGGCAGATTTAGGCTCGGTAAGTGACTACTTCGAAGGTGGACAAAAATATATTCAATACTTAAAACAAACAGTAGATGAAGAGTTTGATGGCATCCATGTAGCACTAGACTGTGCACATGGTGCTACATCTTCCCTAGCTACACATTTATTTGCGGATCTGGAAGCGGATATTTCGACAATGGGTGCTTCGCCAACAGGCCTAAATATTAATGATGGTGTAGGGTCTACACATCCGGAAGGATTAGCTAAATTTGTTACTGAAAAAGATGCAGATGTGGGTCTAGCATTCGATGGCGATGGTGATCGTCTAATTGCAGTTGACGAAAATGGCAAAATCGTTGATGGTGATCAAATTATGTTCATTATCGGTAAGCATTTAAATGCGGTTGGACGCCTAAAAAAACAAACAATCGTATCAACAGTGATGAGCAATATGGGCTTCTACAAAGCTGTAGAAAGCAATGGTATAAAAAGTGTTCAGACAGCAGTTGGTGATCGATATGTTGTAGAAGAAATGCGCGCTCACGAATATAACTTAGGCGGCGAGCAATCAGGTCATATCGTTTTCCTTGACTATAATACGACGGGCGACGGCTTACTAACAGGTATTCAGTTAGTGAATATTATGAAAGCGACAGGAAAAAAACTTTCTGAGTTAGCATCTGAAATGAAAATTTACCCACAGCGTTTAGTAAATGTTCGTGTAACTGATAAGCATGCTGTTACAGAGAATGCTAAGGTTGCAGCAGTTATTGCTGAGGTTGAAGCGGAAATGGCAGGCAACGGTCGTGTGTTAGTCCGTCCTTCTGGCACAGAGCCACTTGTACGCGTAATGGTGGAAGCTGCAACAGAGACAGACTGTACACGTTATGTGGAGCGCATTGCTGATGTTGTCCGCGCTGAAATGGGTCTATCAGAATAATAAATAGTCAAACTCGATTTCCTTTAATAGGGAGTCGAGTTTTTTTTATGATGAACAGATGTAACAATGTAGAATGTTTGAAAGTAATGGGATTGATGAGGTGAAAGCCACTGAATTTGATGGACTGTTTATTCCTGGTGGATTTTCTCCAGATATATTACGTGCAGACGATCGTGTGGTTGCCTTTGTAAAGGAATTTATGGATGGTATGAAGCCGACCTTTGCCATTTGTCATGGACCTCAGTTACTAATTACGGCTAAAACTTTAAATGGTCGCGATCAACTGGCTATAAATCGATTCGTGTAGACTTAGAAAATGCAGGTGCCAAGTTCCATGATGCGGAGGTATTTGTGTGCCAAAAGCAATTAGTCACAAGCCTCACACCAGATGGCTTGCCAGCATTTAATCGGGAAATTGTGAAATTACTTGAAAGTAAAGAACGATAAAAATAGAGAGATAAAATATCAATCCATCCTCTATCAAGAGCCTTGTATCCACCACCACCTAATATAAACCCCGCTAAACCGCAAATACATAAGGCAGAAACGTACCATAGAATAAGCCAATTACCCATAATCCGATTTGTCACGAGTTTCGTAATATTACTGGAAAATCTCATTTAAATCAGCAGCTTGCTCTGACTAACTGGTAAATAACTGAATGGGCATTTTTCGTGGATATTCTTTAATAATTGTCTCATTATTGTCAATATAGAGGGGTGAATGTAGGTATTTTTTATAACGATAATTTGACGGATAGCATATGATTGAGTATGATGGAGAAGTTGAAGATAAGGTCCGACCTTATCCTTTAACGAACGCAGAAGGAGGAACGAGAGCGTAAAATCGGAAAACAATTATAGCGCCTGAGCTGAGGAAATTGGACGGAGAAATCTTCAGCAGACGAGGTGGAGGTTTATCGAAAATTCGGCGGATGCCTCCCAATCGACATACCCGATTGTCATTTTTCATTTTGAAAGCATTCGAGTGATTGAATGTACAGAAAATGGAGAAGGTATAGTTAAAGCAAAGATAAATAGAGAAACTTCACGTATCGATTAACTACTTTTCAGTCGGCTGAGTAAGTAGTAGTAAGGTGCATGTAGTTGTATGCTTTTTTTCTAAGAAGAAAAGCACTACTTTTACATTCACAAAAATTCGATAGGCTGAGGTCTGATTTGTCATTGCGTTAAATTGATGATATCGGAGGAAATAAATTTTATGTGTGGAATTGTAGGTTATATTGGTGAATCAGATGCAAAGGAAATCCTATTAAAAGGTTTAGAGAAATTAGAATACCGCGGCTATGACTCAGCAGGTATTGCTGTTCGTAATGAAGCAGGTGTAACGATTTTTAAAGAAAAAGGACGTATTGCTGACTTACGTGAGGCAGTGGACGAAGAAATTGCAGCGAAAATTGGAATTGGTCATACACGTTGGGCAACGCATGGTGTGCCAAATCGTTTAAATGCTCACCCTCATCAAAGTGCATCAGGACGTTTTACACTTGTGCATAATGGGGTTATTGAAAACTATCATCTATTACAAAAAACGTATTTAAAAGGCATTCCAATGAAATCTGATACAGATACAGAGGTTATTGTGCAATTAGTAGAGTTATTTGTGAAAGAAGGTCTTACCACAGCAGACGCTTTCCGTAAAACTTTATCTCTATTACATGGTTCATATGCACTTGCACTTTTAGATGCAGAAGCGGCAGATACAATCTTTGTAGCAAAAAATAAATCACCACTTCTAGTTGGAATTGGTGAAGGCTTCAATGTTGTTGCTTCGGATGCAATGGCTATGCTACAAGTAACAGATCAATATGTTGAGCTTCACGACAAAGAGGTAGTTATTGTACACAAGGCTAGTGTGGAAATTACAAAATTAGATGGTTCTGTAGTAGAACGTGCACCATATACTGCGGAGCTTGATATGAGCGACATTGAAAAAGGTACTTATCCTCACTATATGCTAAAAGAAATGGATGAGCAGCCAACTGTTATTCGTAAAATTATTCAAGCTTACGAAGGTGAAAATGGCGAATTAACAATCGACGTGGAGATTTTAGAAGCATTAAGAGCAGCAGATCGTTTATATATTATTGCGGCGGGCACAAGCTATCATGCAGGTCTCATCGGTAAACAATATTTCGAAAAAATGGCGGGTATCCCAGTAGAAGTTCATATTTCTAGTGAATTTGGCTACAATATGCCTCTATTATCTGAGAGACCATTGTTTATCTTTATTACACAATCAGGTGAAACAGCAGACAGCCGTCAAGTGCTTGTGAAAATTAAAGAGCTTGGCTATCCAACGTTAACGATTACAAATGTACCTGGCTCTACACTATCACGTGAAGCAGATCATACATTGTTATTACATGCAGGTCCAGAAATTGCGGTAGCCTCAACAAAAGCGTATGTAGCGCAAGTAGCTGTTCTTGCTTTAGCAGCCTATGTAACAGCTAAGGCAAACGGCAAAGGCTTAGAATTCGATTTAAAACAGGAGCTTGCAATTGCCGCAAACGGTATCCAAACAATAATCGATTCTAAAGAAGTTTTAGAAGATATCGCAGAAGACTATTTAAAAATTGCTCGCAACGCATTCTTCATAGGTCGTAACATCGATTTCTATATAAGTCTCGAAGGTGCTCTAAAGCTAAAGGAAATTTCATACATTCAGGCAGAAGGTTTCGCTGGTGGAGAACTTAAGCACGGAACAATTGCCTTAATCGAAGAGGGAACACCAGTATTCGCCCTTATGACTCAAGAAGCTGTAGCATTAAATATTCGTGGTAATGTGAAAGAAGTAGCTGCACGTGGCGCATATCCATGCATTATCGCGATGGCTGGCGTTGATGAAGATGGTGATCGCTTAGTAATTCCACATGTCCACGAATTACTAACACCACTTGTTTCCGTAGTGCCATTACAGTTAATTAGCTACTATGCTGCACTACACCGCCGTTGCGATGTCGATAAACCACGTAACTTAGCTAAATCGGTGACTGTGGAGTAAGGTTGTTTGTTTCAAGGAATTGTGATGTAGTTTTGAAATAAAGTCGTACCGTTTATAAAAAAGATGTACCGTTTAAAATAAAGTTATACTGTTTGGAAAAAAGTTGCACCGTTTTACCCCTTTAGATTATAGTTGTCTAAAGGGGTGTTTTTATGTCCAAAAGAGCAAGAACATCGCAAGTTGAGAAGTGGATTAAAGAAGGCCGTGGCATGGGAGTTGGTGCGGATTATAAACTGTGGTTAAATATTCAAGATGTGTCTTCAAAAGGTCGGTCTACTCGTTTAAAAGGTATTAAAACAAATAGACAGCATGAATTTCTATCAGATTTGGAACGAAACTATTTTTATTTAACTGAATATTCGGATTTTGTTGTAGATATTCGAGAACAATTTCCTTTATTGCCGTTGGAAGAAACAATTGTCATTGCAGATGAATTAGGTCTTAAACATCCTACAGACCCTAAAACCAATGAGCTAGTTGGATGACAACGGATTTTTTATTAACAGTAGATAAAGGTGAAGGGTTTATAGAACTTGCTCGGACCATAAAAATGAAGGACGAGCTATTAAAGGAGCGAGTTATTGAAAAGTTTGAAATCGAGCGAGTTTATTGGGAGAGACGGCAAATTGATTGGGGTATCGTAACAGAGCTAGAGATTCCCAAGGAAATGGCAAGGAATATTAGCTATATTCATGATTACTACGATATTCAACAATATGATGCTTTTCAAAATATAAGCTATCAGCACACTGAAGATTTAGCAATGGAATTATTGCAGAGAATATTGAGTGGAAACAAAAGTATTCGAGAAATAGCAACTATGTTTGATAAAGAAACACATATGCCTTTAGGAAGTGGAATGACGTTATTTTATTACTTGCTTGCTCAAAAAATAATCCGAGTAGATATCTTAGAGCCACTTAATGTAGAGCAGCCTATTCTTATCCAGTCAATTAATGAAAGCAAGTTGAAGAAGGTGAAATATAGATGATTTATATTAACCAAGTACTTCAATCTGTAAAAGATTCAACCGGTATTCGTATTATTGAAATTGAGGAATCTTATGTGTATATCGTCAATATTGATGCTAATACATCCATGCCTAAAAAAGAACTCTTTTCATCGTTAGTAACGGATATAGAACAAAAAGAATGGCTTATTATCGCAGATCCTTTTGCGCGTGTTGTAGCGGAAGAAGATTTGACTGAAGTACAAATTCAAAAGCGAGATAAAGACTGGGAAATCATTCAAATGTATTGTCTAGAACATATGAACAGTTTGCTTCAGAAGAATGGTAGAGAAACAAAAGTTAAAGAGATAGCTGAAGAATTGAATGTTACACCAACGAAGGTCAAAAAATTACTTAGTCGCTATTGGCAACGTGGGATGAACAAAAATGCTATGTTACCCGATTACTCAAATTCAGGTGGTCGTGGAAAAACGAAAAAGCTCACTAATGATAAAATTGGTCGCCCACGTAGAGTAACTGTAAATGGTGAATATCGAAGTGGCATTAACATAACAGATGAGATTAAAACACAATTTGAACATGCCATTAATAAATACTACCGCAAAACTAATAATTATTCGGTAAAAGATGTGTACCATTTTGTTTTGCGAGATTTTTATTCAAATCGCTACAAAGAAAACGGAGAGTTTCATTATCGTATTTGGGAATCAAACCGTATTCCGTCCTATCATCAATTTTATTATTGGTTCAAAAAGCTTGAAGATCCTAAGAAGGATATAGAATTCCGTAAAAGTGCTAAGCAATATGAGTTAAAGCATCGTCCTATTTTAAGCAATTCCAAAATTGAAACGAATGGACCTGGCATACGTTTTCAAATTGATGCAACAATTGCAGATATTTATTTAGTTAGCTCTTTTGATGTAAATCGAGTTATTGGTAGACCTGTTGTTTATGCAATTATTGATGTATATTCACGCATTGTTACAGGGATTTATGTAGGATTAGAAGGTCCATCATGGCTAGGTGCGATGATGGCTTTAGATAATATGGTTGCCGATAAAGTTGAATTTTGTAAGCAATACGATATTGATATTACAGAAGAGCAATGGCTGACTTATCATTTGCCAGAAATCATTATTGCAGACCGAGGGGAATTTGAAGGTTATGCTGTAGCCGGTCTTATTAATAATTTAAATATCAAAATTGAAAACACAACGGCATATCGAGGAGATTTAAAAGGTATTGTTGAGCGTAAATTCCGTACGATTAATGGAAAAGTAAAACAAAAAGCACCAGGCGCTATTCAAAAAGAACATCGAGAGCGTGGCGATAGAGACTATAGGCTAGACGCTACGCTGAATTTAAAAGAGTTTACAGCATTAATCATTACGATGCTGCTGCACCATAACCATAAAATCATTGATAAGTATCCAATGGAAAAAGAGATGATTACAGATAGGGTTGTGCCAACGCCAATTAATTTGTGGAACTGGGGAATTCAAAATCGTAAGGGGCGTCTTCGTACAGTAGACAGAGATATTTTACGTTTAAATGTGTTGCTACGTGGTAGAGCAACTATTTCACGAGCAGGAATCAAGTTTAAAAATTTATTATATGGCTCAAAGCGCGCTATCGAGGAACAGTGGTATGCAAAGTTGAAGAATAAAAGCATCGATATTGTGTATGATCCACGTCATTTAGACAAAATTTATATTCCAAATGATAATGGGATGGATTATGAAACATGCATTTTATTAGAGCCGAGCCAGCAATACAAATTGGACTTTTTAGAGGATATTGTTTTTCAGCAACAACTACGAAATGAATTAGAGGAAGAAGAACGCTCTAAGCAAGTGCAACTAACAATTAATACAGATACAATGATGGATCAAATTATTAAAGCAGCAGAGCAAAAGAAGAAAAAGGCGCTACATCAACCAACAAGTAAAAAAGAAAAGCTAGCAGCAATTAGAGACAACAAAGCGATTGAAAAACAAGCCAATCGTGAAGAAGAAAAATTTGATTTATCGCCTATTGTAGCTGAGCAACCTACCGAAATAATAGATTTTACATCGAGAACTAAACTAGAAGAACAGCCAGAAAAGAAATCATCTTCACGTCTTATGGGAAAATTGAAGAGAAAGCGAGATGTGGAATTTGGAAAAGATGAATAATGTCGTCTTAAAGGGTGATATGGAAGAAGCTAATTATAAGCCACAAATGCTTACTGAATATGCCCAAAATCCTTTTATTGAAGCCCTCCCGCCAATCTTTGATGAGGATGATGTATTGGACCGTTTTATGGTCACACCACGTATTAGCGAGCAAGATAAGCAGAGTGAAACGAATATTCGTTACCATGTGCTAAAGCGTGTGAAAAACTTTATTCAGCCATTGCCAATTCATTTTGAAGTAGAGCGCCGTTTATCAACGTTAATTCGTCGAGGTTATTTAGCTAGGAATCCTTTAGACAAAACCTTTTTTGAAAGAATTCGAGTGCTACATGAATTGCGTGAAGATAAAGAACAGACTCATAAGTATATCGATGAACGTTTAAATCATATTCGTTCCACAGCAGATAGCTTATCGATTATTGGAATCTCAGGCATCGGCAAAACAACCGCAATTGAACGACTGTTATTGATGTACCCTCAAATAATAAAACATGAAATATACGAGCAACAGCCGTTTAATCGCACGCAAATTGTTTGGTTAAAGATTGATTGTCCATATGATGGTAGTTTGTCTACGCTATGCAAAAGTTTTTTCAAAGCAATTGATGATTTATTAGGCACGCGCTATTTAGAAAAGTTCGGTTATTTAAATCGTGTTACATCAACAATGCTTTTGCACATGACTTCATTAGCGAGTATGTATGGTATTGGTGTACTTGTTATCGATGAGATTCAGCATTTGCTACATGCTAAGAATGACCAAGAGGAAATGTTAAATTTTTTTGTGACACTGTCAAATACTGTTGGCATTCCAACAGTTTTAATTGGTACGTCCAAAGCGCAGCAGTTATTTAAGGGGAACTTTAGACAAGCTCGCCGTGCAGCGAGTGATGGCGCAATTATTTGGGATCGCATGGCTGAAGATAGTGAGGAATGGGAATTCTTTTTAGAAACATTATGGGAATTACAATGCCTTAAAACATGTTCAGAGCTTACAGAAGACGTTAAAAGGACCTTCTACGAAGAATGTCAGGGAATCACATCTGTAGCTGTAAATCTCTTTATACTGGCTCAAGAAAGAGCTTTGTTTGATGAAAACAATGAAGATGAAATTATTACGGTAAAAGTGCTGAAGCAAACTGCAAAGAAGGATATGAAAATTATTCAGCCGATGTTAAATGCGATTCGTAACAATGACTTTGCCGCTATGTATAAGTATGAGGATATTATGATTAATTTGGATGAACTGATGATGAATCATAAGAGGAATATGCAGTATGAAGGTAAAGTGAAAGCTGCGATGAAGGAACGGCAGAATACATTGGCTTACAAGCAACAAGAAATGATAGAAAGTTTGAGTGTTGAGGTAGTTGCGATGGGGATTTTTAGTAACATAAGTATTAAGGAAGTTCAAGCTATAACGAGAAAAATAATAGAGGGATATCCTATTGGAACAGATTATAGTGTTTATAAATTATCAGTTGTCGAAGAATTATTAAAGGTTAGTAAAATTAATCAATCTAATAATATTGAAGTGAATGAACGGATATTACTGTTATTAAAAATTCGTAAAAATGCTATAAATCAAAAGCTACATCCGTATGAGCTATTAAAAAAGAAAGGATACATTAAAAATTATATTTAAAGGAGCAAATTAGATGGAATCTACTTTTAGAGAGACACTTACAGATATGGGGATTTATATTAAGAGAACGATTAATAGTTATTTAGATATAGATATATACGGATATGAAAAAAATACTTATTATCAAGAGTTTAGATTATATGAACATCAAGAAATGGATTTTGAAGAGTTTAGTATATTAGATAGAATTTCCTTTGGAACATACGGTTTTATAGATGAAAATGAATATAATTACGGGTGGATATGTACTCAGGTAGAAACAGCCCAATTTTCTATAGAGTCTGTTAATGTAGATTCTTTTAAAAAAGAAGTTACATTTGTATATTTAATAACTGGTGAACCTGGATATTTATATAATTTAGCTTTGGATTATACTTTCTATGTAGAGCTTCATGTAGAAGGTTGTAAAGAAGGCTTGCACTTTTGGGAACAGTCCTTGTATTTAAGTTATCTAATGTATAAAAATAATAATTTTCTAGGGAGTTTTATGCATCTTTTTATTGCTTTTGAAGGGCTTTTAAGATGTCTAACTGAAGATACTAAAACACAGGATTTAAATAAAATTTATAAAAAACATACTTTGAATAATTTATCTTCAAAATTAAAGGAGTACAAAAAGATAAGAAATAAAGTTATGCATGGAAATGAAAGTGCTATAGCAAACTTAACAGATAACGATTTGGAAATACTATTAGAGGAAATTGCATTTTTATATCGATAATTTTATTTAGGGTTGGGTGACTGGATAGATAGTTAAATTATCATTCTTTTTTTACTTTGGAAACCTTAAGTGCCAAATTAATAAAGAATCAACGCATTAGCAATTATTATTTAGTCTAATACGTTGATTGAAGTTAGTTTAGTAAAAGTAAGTTTCTGATTTTTATGAATTTTTCTTATTTATAGGGAAAGCAATAATTGAAAGAATTAAACTTATAGAGGTACCCAGAACAGTATAAAAATAAGCTATTTCTGTTGATTTTTCGTCGATATTCTTAGCTTCGGCAGAAAAATAAATTGCAGCGAAAATAATAATAATAATTGCTGTAAGTTTGATTGTTTTTGTAGAAAATAAAATTTTTAATTTTAGTTGTTTAGATTGTTTTTTATCTTGTTCATCAATATTTTCATTAGAAGTTTTTGGTTTTATAAAATTGTTTATTTCGATTGTTAATTTTAGTATCTCAATTAATTCATCATCATTAAATGCTTCATCATCATTTTTAGTCAAATAGTTGAAATATATTTTCAAACTTAGATTTAACCATTCTATAAATTCCTCTTTTTTTTCAAATATATTATTAGCTTTGCCTAGGAATAATTTTCTACACTCAGTTAATAATTTTTGGTTAAACTCTACTTTTTTTATAAAATGAACAGAATTGTAATTAATCTCATTGTTTTTAAATTCTCGTCCTATAAGGTTGAGTAAGTCATAAAAAATTAGAGTTTTGAAGCTAAATAGATTTTTTTCAATATCAATATCAGGGAACTCATTATTTACTATGTAAAAGTATATATATAGTTTTGCTTCAGGCTTTGTTATTTTTTTTAATGGATCTGAGGAATCTACTAATACTAATAATATTATTGATATAACATATAAGAATAGACTAAGCATTCCAAGGTAATTGGTTCTATGCGTATCCATGAATATCCAAATTGTACTTGTAAACAACGTTATAATCAGTATTATTGTTGAGATAGACATTATTATTAAAGAAATTAATTTCCATTTAGTACGGGTACTAATTTTTTTTAGGTAATCTTCATTAGATGCGATATTGTCATACATTTTAGTGTACTTGGATAACTTCAAACCAATCAACTCCCTATTTTTTGTATATAATTATTGGATCTATGTCAAGATACCGGACACATAAAAGTTAAGTTTTGTTTTGTGGCAACCACCATTTATGGAGTGTTCCACATCCCGTGTAGCCAGTCAAAGTGAAAAGAGCCTTTGACAGACTACACGGAATGTAGAGCGAGAAATCCATGGAGGTTGCGCCCAAAATAGGAAGGGGTAGATTGCTTGAATCCCACTGTTTTATGCCGTAGTTCGACATATTCTTTCGCATTCTTCGGGCGTTAGAAAGCCTATGGCACCATGAATGCGTTTGCGATTATACCAACCTTCAATATATTTAAATAGCGCGACTCTAGCTGTTTCATAATTTTCATAGCGCGTTCGATAGACTTCTTCTTTTTTCAATGTCGCATGAAAAGATTCGATACAGGCGTTATCGTATGGGCAACCTTTACGGCTGAACGACGGAATCATTTCGTGTTTTTTTAGTTTTTTTTGAAATGTTTCACTCGTATATTGCGTACCTAAATCGGTATGGATAATCAATCCTGGTGCTGGATTTTGTGCTTGTACAGCGTGATCCAATGCCTCAACGACCAAATCTACGGTCATTTTTCGTCCAAATTTATACCCTACAATTTTCTTCGAATGTAAATCAAGAACCGACGCCAAGTAGCACCATCCATCGTGGATCGTATGGATATACGTAATATCAGCTACCCATTTTTCATTAATCGTTGTTGTTTGGAAATCTTGTTCGAGTACGTTTTCACGTTCTTCCACGGGCTTTTGTGTTGGCGTCGGACGGTACTTTTTTGTGATGTTCGAGCGAATACCAGCTTTTTTCATAAGTCGCTGTACACGTTTAATACTAACTTTCACGCCTTCCTTGAGTAACTGTGCATGGATTTTTGGTGCACCATATCGTCCATCACTTTCTTTATGAATGGCACAAATACGCACCGTAATTGTTTGATTTTCAACTTCATAGACACTAGGTTTCTTGTGGAAAGACTGGTAATACGTACTTTTGGGTATCTTTAAAACGCGACACATTAGTTGAATAGGATAATGTTCGCTTTCGTTTTCAATATGGTCAATGAGTTCTTGTTCTGTTACTTTTTCGCGAATATGGTCATAGCCTTTTTTAAGATTTCAATCTCCTGCTTTAATCGAAGATTTTCTTTTTGGATCGAAGAAACTTCTGCTGCAGTTAATTCTTCTACACCTTCAATTGGGGAGTGTAACTTAATCCATTTATAAATAGTTACTTCAGAGACACCATATTCGCTAGACAGTTGACTGACCGATGTACCAGAGTGATAAAGCTCTACTACAGTTTGTTTAAATTCTTGATTGTATCGTTTTTGATCATAAAAAAGACACGTCCTCTCTTGGTTATAATGATACTAACTTAACCAGAGTGTGTCCATGGCTCTATTCTACATTCATATTTCGACAAATCTTTTTTGTATCCTCTATACACAATTATGAAATTCTGAATAATAAAATATATTTTCATGGGAGTGATAAAATGTTACCTTTCTTTACAAATCCATATCCAGATGAGTTGTTATATTCGGCCATTGCACGTTACCATTTTTATAGTGGGAATCTTGATTGTAAAGATACGTTGGAAGAGTTGTTTGGCAGTCGTTCTGTGATACCGAGTGTGGAGATTGGTAGCTATTTTTCTGTTTTAGCAGAAAGGCTAGGACCACAATATTCTGTTGAATCGCTTTTAGCTAATCATACAATTTATCCATACTATGCTTCATTTTTATCGAAAGAACGTCAGCAAGAGATTTTACAGGATGTGTTACTGGATGGACAGGCATTATATACGAGGCTAGGCATTGTAGCAGGCGGTATTTGTCGAAAGGATGGTTTATATTATTGTGCTGAATGTGCGAAGTCAGATAATGTACAATACGGCGAACCATATATTCATAGAGAGCATCAGCTTCAAGGTATTAATTATTGTCCTCATCATGAAATTCTATTACGCCAATATCCGATAAAAAGTGATAGTCGGATACAGTATATTAGCTTTGAAATGAAGCACATGAATTTAACGACTATTTATGATGCTGATCCATATAAAGAAATAGCGGTTGCCATAGCAAAACAAGCTTATCAGCTGCTGCAACTAACTTTACACGAACTTTCGAGAGAAGTTGTAAGTTCAAAATATAGAGGCTTATTAAGAGAGAGAAATTTAATAACGGCATCGAACCGTGTGCGTCAAAAAGAGCTGTATCAAGCGGTACAGTCACATTTTCCAAAGTTTTTTTTACAGCTATATGAAAGCGAATTAAACGAAGCGGACGAATACAATTGGTTGAAGGTGTTATTGCGTAACTCTAAACGTCATGTACATCCGTTACGGCATTTGTTTTTCCTACATTTTTTGCAGCAAGATATAAATAGCTTTAAAACTTCTTCAACAGATCAAGGAGCGTTTGGTGCTGATCCACTTCCTTGTTTAAATAAGGCTGCATCACATTATAAGCAGTTCATCATTCAGGATGTAAACGTAACAAGGGACTTTAAAACGAAAAATATGATTGGTACATTTACATGTTCATGTGGGTTTATTTATGTAAGAAAACATACGACACCTATTTTAAAAATAGGACGGATAAAAGCTTTTGGAGTGGTTTGGCTGCAGAAATTAAATGAACTGGCCATTGAGAAATTAAGCATCCGAGCTATGGCAAGAGAATTAGGCGTAGATTCGAAAACAATTAAAAGGTATTTAAATGGAAATGTAGAATTAAAACAGTATGAGGATTCTGGAGCAGTTGAAGTTAAATTAGCGCAATACAAGCAGGAATTATTAGATGGAATGAAACTTTTCTCCCACCTTTCACAAACAAAGTTGAGAGAAAAGTTTAAAAAGCAGTATATCTATTTGTATCGCAATGATAAGAGTTGGTTAGAAGAAAATTTACCACCAAAACAACATAAACAAAAGCCCACGAAATCTGTTGATTGGCTTAAAAGAGATCAACAATATGCAAAGCAAATAAAAGCATTATATCACCAGCTATTAAAAGAAAAAAAGTCTGTACGAATTACGACTTCGATAATAGGGAAGCGTCTAGGTAACTTAGCGAATATAGAGCGCCATTTAGATAAACTTCCACAAACAAGTAAGTTATTACAGGAAATTACGGAATCTGTTCAGGATTTTCAATTACGTCGTTGCTATAAAATCATCGATGAATTACTAGAAAATAACGAGCCAATTCTCTTATGGCAAGTGCAACGAGTTGCGGCAATTAAATCAAATCATTTTCATGAAATAAAACCTATATTAGAAAGTTATATAGCGATGAAACGGGACGTGACGAAAGATGAGCGAACAACAAGTTAAACTACAACATTGGCCTTTTAACAAAGGAGAGCAAGCCCAATTAATTTGGATAAGCTCTCCTTTTTGGTATGAGAAAAAAATAATGATTCATGTTTATTTTAGGTCAAAGGGCAAAACTGAAAAAATTTTAGCAGATTGGGGTACGCTCCCAGCTTTAGCAATTCAGCATTATTACGTAGATGGGGATATCAGAAAAAGTATCCCACCACAAGGCAACGATGAAATAGAGATTATAATCTACCCTAATAATGTTTCTATTTATGAGCGCGATTGGCAAGTGCAAGGGACGAATGATCAAGATATATCAAGAAGCTTTATCGTTAAGCAAGGTAATCAGAGCTATATCTTGCCTTTAATTGAAGTAGTTCGCAGTATCTTAGCGCCAAATCGATTTTTACTTTACCGACTTCTTGAAACCAATTCGTTTCCGCAGTATTTTATTGAAAATTATCACCCTAATAAAATTCATTTGGATTTTTCATCACTCTATAACATTAAATATACAAATACGGTTTTCTTATATCAGCTCGTGTGGCTACTTACAAATCGTGATTTAAGGAATGTGTTTGAAAATATTGCTCATACGTTTAATCAAAAACATGATTTGAAGTTTGAATGGTCTTTTTCCCAACCGATTACGATTAGAGCCATTGTGAAAGCTAATGCTAATGGCGTTACAGTACTGCGAGTAATGAATGTAAAAAACAAACATATTCTATACAACGATATTACATATTACCATCCTGATACTGCTCAAACTACTAAATCAAATGAGGCAAAGAAGTATACTTTACAAACTAAAAAAATTTTAAATGGCCAGCAAGATGAAATGATTTTGAATGAAGAAATTGAAGGTACAACAGATGATTTTGATGTTATTGAAATGGACAACCAGGTTCATGAATATACGACAGTACCTAAAGTAACTAAAATTCCAAGGAAAACGAATAAAAAACGTGATTTCGAGGATGAAAATACGAAGAAACGATTTATTAATAGCAACAGTAACCGATCTACAGCCGATGTAGGAGGCAATCAAGTTACTAGGGGTCTAGAGCAACAGGCATTGATGGATATTCAAATTGACGGTGAGCTAGGCGAATTTATAAAGGTTATGCGAGTGCTACAAGATTTTCCGGATGTGCAGTCTATTAATATTATTCAAGGAAGTCTGAAGGAGTTTTCTGATACGAAGCGTTTTGTTTATTTGAGTGATGGTGTGATGGAGAGGAAATATGTGTGTGCTGAAATTGTGTTATATCCAAATACAATAGTAAATGTTATTGAAGTTGAGAGAGAAGATAGGGCTCTGTCGACTTTTATTTGTTTTTTAAAGGATCAAAAAAATAAAAGTTATTACTTTCGACAAATTTTAAATGAGTTAATTGATAATAATGGGACTTGGAATAAAGGACAACTATTTTTAAACAATATAAATTTTTTAACATTGAGGCATGGTAAGAGAAATATCGAACATCGAGCAAATAAAATATTTCGCAAGATATTTACATGAGAATTTAAGAAGAAGTATTTTTAGTTTAGTGTAGTTGGGGAATAACTGTTATTTCAGAGATAAAATTTAAATAGAGATTTTTTTATATAATTTTATTTTGTTAGTATAGGTAGTGATTTAAGAGCACATAATAATATGATACAAAAGAATTTGACTGTAATCATGTTTATCGATAAGATTGATTTATCGATAAACATCTAGGAGGTTTTTAAATGAATATTTTCCCTTTATATGAGTTCCCTCCTGATACAAAGGTATTAGAAAAAATCATATTTTATATAGAACAAACACAACCTATTTCTGTGCTTGAGTTAAAAAAATTTGTAGGTACCCTTTTAGGTAAACGTCCATCTAGAACTAATATAACTATTAAAGAATTAAGCAAACTGGGAATTATTGAAGGTGGTAAAGGTATTACATTAAGTTGGGAAACTCAATTGTATTTAGATTTAAAAAAACCATTATCTGATTTACTGATTTATTTGTCTTATAAAAAAATAGATTTATTTAGAATTTGTAAAGATATATGTAGAATAGATCCACAAAATACTTTGTCTAAACCCCAATTATTATTACATCTGTATGAACTTGGATATGAAGAAGGGAAATTATCAACTAACAGAGAAAAATTACATGGAATCACAAGATTCATTAATATATGTAAAGAGTCTACTGAGAATAATCCGTTTGAAGAATATGAGCACTATATGGACTATTTAAATATATTAGAAACAATATACTTAAGTCATACAAAAAATAAATATAATGTAAATGTAACTTTAGCTGAACTGAAGGAAAATATTAAAGAAAAAAACTGCTTTGAATATATGTTAAATAAATTATATTCGGATCCTTTACTGTCACCTAAAACGTCATTCTCATCTGTAAGCAATGCTTTCGCAATAAAAGGCTTTGTCAAACTTAATCATAGTAATTTCTATTACCTAAAAATTAAAGAATCTTTAGACCCGAGGAGGTAAATTGTAATGAAAGAATTTATAGAAAATCTTTTTAAAAATGAAAAACCATATGAAAAGAGATTAATAATTAAAGAAATTAATGGAATGAAAAATTCACAACCACCAGCTAATCCAACATTTATTGTTAATCAACAAGAAATAAAACAACGAATAACACAAAGGTTTTTAGATTGTTTAGATGGGCATGGATTTCAACAAATTATTTTAACAGCCAAATTCGGTGGGGGAAAGACGCACTTCTTAAATTGGTTAGAATCAAGAATAGGTGAAAATGAAAACTTTTATATGGTTAGCTTTCAAGTACAAGAGAGTAGTGTAGTAAAATATAGTTTTATAAAAATGATTGTAGCTAAATTATTTCAAAATTATTATGAGGATTTTAATGAAGCTCTAAAGCATTTAGTATTAGATTTTTCAGAGGAAACTATTGGCGAACAAGATGAAGTGATAGCAAAGTTATGTACTAAATACAGCATTTCAAATGATTTGGCAAAATTATTATTTGAAATTCAGCAAAACACAAAAAAGAAAAATGCAGCAATTAGAATTTTAGGAGCTTCTCATGGTCGAACAGAAATTATAAAATTAGGGATTAGAAATTTAGCAGACCGCGATTATATTAATGTTATTGAGTTCTTTCTTAAATACAAGACTAGAGAAGGTTTTCTGTTGATTTTATTAGATGAATTTGAACATTCATACTTAGCATTAACGCCAGCAGCAAGAAGAAATTTCTTTACTAGTTATAAAGCATATATTGATAAAGCGGTACAGTTTGATCCTGGTGAAGTCGTTCTATTAACGGCAGTAACAGAACAATCAGAAGGTTTATTACGGGAGAAAATGGATGGCGAAGAATCTGCTATTTGGACAAGAATCAAACATCATATTAATACGCTTAGTGAATTTAATCCAGCTAATCAAGAGGAATTCAGTGAATTATTCACAGAATTGGCTGAAAGGTATAATGTTGCATTTAGTTATAATATAAATATTAATAATGAATCTGAAATGAGAAAACGTTTTTTTGAAAGATTAGGAGGAGTAACCTCTCAATCTATGAGTTATAGAGAAGCCATTCAAAATATGCTTATGATTATGGATGATTTAAGGATGAATAAACAGACTTTAGGGGTTTCTATAGATGATAGATTGGAATTTGAACAATTTATTAAGAATTCAAAAAAGCAATGGGAAAGCGCTCATCACAATGCTAAGCCTGGTCTTTTAAAGAGTGGTTTTGAGGAGCTATTATTAGAATTTAATTTTGAGAGAGTGAATATAGATAATGAAATTGGCGCTACTTTATATGTAGAGAAAGAAAAAGAAAAAAGACTATTGTATATATCAACTGCTACGAATGGTAAAGCATTGTTGAATAATTTAAGTAAATGTATCAAATATAAGGATATTTTAAGTGAGAAAGAGAATTTGAAAACTATTTTTATTTATGAGAAAAAAATAGAGTCGGAATCTGTTATTCAAATGGGAAATCTAAATAGAGATATTTATATGTTACCTATCACTGAGATGGAATTATACACTTTACTATCCTATAAAAATGCAAAAGAGCATAATTTAACAGAGGAATTAATGATAAATTTAGATAGTGTTAAAAATAAGTTAGAAGTTTAGAGGAGTGGCAGTGATGGATAGAAAAACTCAGTGGCTTCAAATTAAACTTAGTTTTTTAGAAGATATTGAAATTCCACTCAATGAGTTAAAAAAAATTCTTAATAAAGTGGAGATAAGCTATAAGTATATCATCAAAAATATAATAATTTTAGATAGTACTAATAACATCTCAGAACAGACTAAACAGAAGCTCACGGAGGAAATTAACAAGTACCTTCCAGATACAGACGAAGGGTTAGTAGAATTAGAGGTTGAACAGGTAAGTGAAATTTTATTTGACTTAGAAATTAAGAACCCAATAATTGATGAAGATGAATTTGTATCATATTTGGCAAGGGTTTCAGATAGTGAAATAGCGGAATATGATAATGAAATTAATTTAATCAAGAAAGTTGATTATAATGAAGAAAATTATTCAAAAACACCTTTATTACATAATATTCGTTGCGAAAATATAGCTATTTTTACTTTGAAAACTTTAGATCTAGGAATTGCCTTTATTGGATACATGAAATTTAGAAAAACTCTAAAAGTGACAATTAAAGTTTTTAATTTTGATTTGTTGAAATATTTAACAGAAGAAATGAGCTCTTTATTTGATGAAATTGAATGGGAAGATAATATTAATTGGAAGTTATTGTTCGAAAGAGAGGTTTCTCAAGGTTATAGAGAACATAAGAAACATATCTGCCAAAATAATTTAATGAAGTCTTTCCTTACAATGAGTAAAGCTAATGATGACGATGGTAAAATACGGTTATTGTTGAAGTGTTTATTAGATAAAGGATATTTAAATGAAGAGAATTATGCTGAGATAGCCTCACTTAATGGTATTACGAGATTTTTGCAAAAGTATAATAGGATTTTAAAAAACAATCTTGGAGAACATAACCTATGGATTGATATTAATTTAGGGGTAGTATTTAAGGAAAGAGATAAATCAGATCCTGAGAGAATTCAAGAATTAAATACTATTGAAAGTATCTATGCCCCTCCTGAACATTTATTGCATTATGTTAGAGCATATTGGCATCAAGAGTATGTAGAATCTATATTTAAGAATGTAAAAGAAAAAATTAATAGTGCTGAAAACGGTATAGAAATAATTGAAATAGTAACTGACTACCAATTTGATCTTATTAGGACTGGGAAACCTATTAAAAGTTCTCGGGATATAGATTTATTGTTGAGGGTAAAAAACGTTCAGCAAAAATCTGAATACATTATAGCTGTAGAAGCAAAAAGAAATGCAGCAGAATTCTCAACAGTAAGAAAAGATATAACAGAAAAGATATCTACTAAATATGCAAATATTTTTTCGGGCTTTATAGCTGTTGCTTATTTTGACAAAGGAGAACAAGATATTGAAGAAAGTGTAGTGCAATGGGGCGAGGAAGAGGATTTAATTGAAAAATTATGCATTTTATGTTCTAGCACAGAAATCGACTTGCTAGAAACAAAAATAATTAGTGCAATAAATAGGATTTGTATATGAAAGATAAAAAATATATAGAAGAAACCGTAGATTTTTTGAAAAAAATAAATACTTTTAACTTAAAAAGTTTAGAGAATTTTTATTTATTATATTGTATTTCGTTTTGTTCCAAATACATAAAATTAAATGAATGGGAAAAATCAAGTACAGAAATTTGTTTTAAGCAATTAAAGGTTGAATCAATAAATTCTTTAAATAAAAGAGTATTTGAAAAAATAGATTTAGAAGATCCGAATTTATTTAAATATTATAAATGGTTAAAAAAAAATATCCCATCATATACTACTGAAGATATTCTTGGAAATATTTATATGAAACTTTCAATAAAAGAACATAGGAAAAAGATGGGGGAACATTATACAAAAAATACTTTAGTAGAATTTATTATTGATGAGGTTAAAACAGCTATTTCTAAAGAAAGTAAAATTATTGACCCGGCATGTGGGTCAGGGAATTTTCTTGTAAGAATCTTAAGTAATTTTTTAAGAGATGGTAATTACGAGGAAAATAATACCTTAATTAATAGGTTAGCAAGTAGTAATTTTCTTATAGGAGTTGATGTTCAAGAGATTCCCTGCTTAATTACTAAATTAAGATTTTTAATGGAAATAGTTTTCTATCAAAAAGAAATAAATCCCGATATTGCTTTGCCTGTTTATAGATTGGATAGTCTATTGACCGTAAATGAGTATTTAGAAGATAATCAATACGATTTAGTAATTACTAACCCTCCATTTTTAAGATATCAATTAATCGATGTAGAGATGCGTAAGCAATTAAAAAATAATTATTTTTCAGCTTCTGGGAGATTTGATTTATATACTCTTTTTATTGAAAAGAGTTTAAAACTTGCTAGACCAAAGGGAAAAGTTATTATATTATGTTCAGATAAATTTATGGAGGCTCAGTATGGGCTCAATATAAGGGAATTCATAGAAGAAAATGCGCATTTAACAACAGTATATAATTTAAGTTCCATATTTCCATTCAAAGCAGCTGTTTTATCGGCAATCTATTTTTTTGATAAATCACTTAAAATTAATGGGGATAACTTAACTCAGTGTTTCACTGTGAGTGAAAAATTGAACGTGATAAAAAAAGAATTTTTAGGTCAACTAATTTATGAAGACAAGTGGAGATATGGAAATTCAAGCAGAGAAGATATACTTGTTAAAATTCAAAGAAATTCAAATTTATTGTTAAATGATATGATTGATAAGATATCAATAGGTTTACAAACTACATTTGATAAAGCGTTTATAAAAGATATTGATAAGGAGTTTATTTCCGGTGATAATGTCGAAGTTGAATTTATTAAATTTCTTTTAAGAGGAAGAGATTTGGATAAATGGAGATATAAGTGGTCCAAATCTTATGTTTTATATCCATATCTAGATGAGAATGGACGTTCTGTAGTGATGTCACTTGATAAATCCCCAAAGGTTGAACAATATTTATTAAGGTATTATGAGGAGTTAAGTTCAAGAAGTTATTTTATAAATCATCCTAATAAAAAATGGTTTGAACATTGGAATCAACGTTCATTTAGTCTTTTTAAAGGTATAAAAATCTTAACTCCAGAAATTTCTTCATACAATAGTTTTTCATTAGATACAGAAGGATATTTTTATAATGGCACTATTTATGGAATAACTTTAAAAGATAGATATGATTTAAATGATTATAAATACCTTTTAGGAATATTAAATAGTAAACTGTTAAATTTCGTTCATAGAAATTTGAATTCTACACACTTACAATCTAATAAATATAGATATCAAGCCTCTACCATGAAGAAATACCCTATAGTTTTTCAAAAAAACTCCAAATTTTATAATGAGCTAGTTAGTATAGTAAATGATTTATTAAAATTTGATGATAATCAAATAGAATTAGAGAAAAATTTGAATGACCTTGTATACAAAATATATAAAGTTCATTCTAAAGATAGAAGTTTAATTGAAGAATTTTGTGATTGAATATAATTTATATGGTACATGGATAACACTGGATAAAATTTAAATCAAACTTTTTTATAAAAACTAAAATCAATCCAAACTCAAACTTACTCATTTTGATCAATCTTTTTTCAAAATGTGTGGGTTTTTTCTATTATGAAATTAACGTTTGCAGCATCCTTTTAATCGTAAGCCCGAAATATAAAAAAGCGCACCTTCTCGGTACGCACGACGAATGGCCCGCTATCTGGTTTTTTTTCAGATAGCTGGCTATTTTGAACAT
>NZ_JBNNMG010000067.1:0-30050 GCF_050272555.1 Lysinibacillus sp. NPDC047702
TGCGCGAAAGCGAAGCGTCAGCGGCAAAGCGAGTAGCCTGGAACGGAAATCACCTTCATTTGAATTAGTAGTATTCACAAAGAGTCCCTTGACCAATTAGTTTTTCAACACTATGTAAAAAGCCTAATTTCCAATATCGATCATCACTTGCAGAAGTTTCGTTTGTATGTAATTCATCAAAGCGTTCATTACTTTTACTTAACTTCCAAATAAAGAATATTAGTCCACCAAATGAAACGATATTAAACATCATAAAAAGTGGGAAAAAGTAAGAAGTTGCTTGATTTTTTAAAATCACCGTCGAGTAATGTAAGACAACTAGAAGAATGGTCATACTAAAATTAATTGCAACGAAATACCAGCTTCCATATTTACGCTGTTTTAGCTCTCTATTGACAGACGCTTCTTTCGCTTGGGCACTCAATTGTATTTTGGCACTCTTCATACCTCTACTCATGATGAAAAAGCTAATTTGGATTCCTAGTAAAATAAGCGGCAATTCAATAACAGATATCCATGTTTTTTCTGTCCAACCGTCTACTTCACCCGCTGCATTCCAATGGGTAGCAAACGTGTCTGGGATGGAATCATAGTTCATGTATGTAAAGGTTATTAATGCTAATGTCATAATAATAGGAAATGTAAAAAATATAGATGAAAGCGTTGCATTTTTTTCCCTTACCGAAAGATCCGTGACATAAACAGTTTTTACATGGGCTTCCCAATTTTTTTGTTTTTTTAGGTGTTTAGTTTTCATATGATAAAACATATAGAGACCAGCTGATAAAAGTTGCGTGACGTAAAGTAGGATAAAGGTTAATAAACCTAATTTTTCTTCTTGTATGTGCATAAACAGTAAAAAAACTTGGCCAAAAACAAGTACTCCTGCTATGCTTCCTACCAACATGCTGTAGTGCATTTTAAATAAACGTAATTGTGGGTGCTGTACGTAGGGCTCTGGAATGGAAACACCAAACACCGATGTTTTTCTCGTCAAATGTGGTGTAATTGATCCCAATATCCCAACTATGATAAAGATGCTTAATAGTAAAAGCATATTATCCCTACTTCCATTGTTTTAAAATTCGCTGGAACAAACTTGTCATTTGCTCTTTTTCTAGTCCGCGTGCAAAAGCTTCTGCCATTATAGGCTTTAAAGCATTTTCTACTTCTTCAACCTCTATTTCTTCCAGCTCCCGCTTTTGACCGCCTATAATGACGGCTTTCGCTTTCGGCTTTAATTCGATCAAGCCTTTTTCTTCAAGTTCATGATAACTCTTACTCACTGTACTAACATTAATTCCTAAATCTGTAGCCATAGTACGCACAGATGGTAATGTATCACCGTTTTTGAGCTCTCCTTTAGCAATTAATTCAATTAATTGATTGGCTAATTGTTTATAAAGTTGCAATTCACTGCTTGGATCTAATTGTATTTGCATCTTATTCCTCCAATCTGTATCACTTTTCACCAAACAGAAATCTGTCAATAGAGTAATACAGTTTTTAATTAAAGTCAAAATACAATAAAAAAAGGACCCAGAATAATTCTGGATCCTTGGACACTTATGGCTTCTATTTGATTTTTATCTGTATTGTTTTTTGCTTCATCTTAAGCTACAGCAAAACAGAATTTTCTGCCTCACCTATTACTTAAGTTTTAGAAGCTCACCTGATACAGTTGTGGCGGACTTTCCTGAGATTCCTGGTCTTTGGGTGTTTGACTACTCATTCTACATCCTCCTCATCAGATTAGATTAATAAGTGTTTCCGTTCTTAATATGAGCAACATACGAACTATTTATTCATGAAATCTACATTTTATTGTAGAAAAAAAGTTGCTTTAAGCCTTTTCTTTAAAAACTTGTTGTGCAATAGTTAATGCATTTTGAACACGCGGGAAGCCAATATAAGGCACTAGCTGTAATAAGGCTTCCACAATTTCTGTCTGTGTTAAGCCAGCATGTAAGCCACGTTTTATATGTGTTTTTGTTTGTGGTGCAGCGCCTTGTGTTACCACTGCGGTAATAACAACGAGTGCTCGGCTTTTAGCATCTAGTCCTGGACGCGAATAGACATCACCGTAGGCAAATTCAATAATCATTTTACGTAAATCTGGTGCTACATCAGCCAGTGCATCTGATTCAATCATTTGGTCTGCTTCTTGCTCCGTAACATATTGCTTAATTGTTTCTAACCCCTTTTTAAAACGATCTTTCATTTCCAATCCCCCCAAAAGATAATCATTGTATTTCCTTATACAAAAACCCCAATTCCGCGTCTCCAGAATTGGGGATTGTCCTTCACATATGTAAGGGTCTCTTTTTCACTTCACCCTCTGGCTCCGTTGAAAAAGGAAATAGTTTTTTTCATAGTGCCTCACGGGACAGCTTTAATGAATATCTATGCAAAAGTCACAGGGACATGCACGCAAAATTGGATTTAAGTAAGGCAGGCCTTTGCTTTGTCGATTTGAATTTTTACCTGATCAAAGCCAGTACCACCTAAAGAATGACGACGTCGAACTGCCGCTTCTGGTGCTAACACATCGTAAATATCTGCTTCAATTAGTTCACTTTCTTGTTTCATGTCTTCAAGTGATAAATCTAATAAATAGATGCCCTTTTGAATACAAGTGAACACAAGCTTTCCAGTTACTTCATGTGCCTCACGGAAAGGCATACCCTTTGTTGCTAGGTAATCTGCTAGCTCTGTCGCATTGGAGAAGTCAGCATGTACTGCCTGATGCAAGCGCTCTGTCTTAACAGTCATCGTGCGAATCATACCTTCAAAGATTTTTAGTGAGCCAAGAATGGTATGAACTGTATCAAACATACCTTCTTTATCCTCCTGCATATCTTTGTTGTATGTTAATGGCGTGCCCTTTAGAACTGTTAGTAAGCCCATTAGGTTTCCATAAACACGTCCTGTTTTTCCACGGATTAACTCAGCCATATCAGGGTTTTTCTTTTGTGGCATAATGGAAGAACCTGTTGAAAAGGCATCATCCAACTCGATAAATTTAAATTCATCTGTTGACCATAAAATAATTTCCTCTGCAAAGCGTGATAAATGCGCCATTAATAATGATGAATTGCTTAAAAATTCAACGATAAAATCACGATCACTTACCGCATCCATGGAGTTTGCATAAACCTCACTAAAGCCTAAAAGCTCTGCTGATTTTAATCGATCGATTGGGAAAGTTGTCCCAGCCATGGCACCTGCCCCTAAAGGTAGGATATCAATGCGCTTAATCGATTCTGTGAAACGTTGTTTGTCGCGCTCTAGCATCCAGAAATAGGCCATTAAATGATGTGCAAATGAAATTGGCTGTGCACGTTGTAGATGTGTATAGCCTGGAGCAATTGTTTCTACATGCTCCTCAGCTTTTTCAAGTAATGTTTTTTGGAAAGTTTCAATTAATCCAAGGGCTTCATTTACACGTTTCTTTAAGAAAATATGCATATCAGTAGCTACTTGATCATTTCGGCTACGACCTGTGTGAAGCTTCCCGCCAACAGGACCAATTAAGTCAATCAGCATTTTTTCAAGATTTAAATGGATATCTTCATTAGCAACAGTAAATTCAAGCTCATCTGCAATTGCCTTTTCCTTTAGCTGTGCAAGACCACCAAGAATAGCATCTACGTCAGCTGCTGGTAAAATACGTGTTGCACCAAGCATCGTAACATGTGCAACGCTACCTTCTAGGTCTTCTAGAACAAGCTGTTGGTCAAAGCCAATCGATGCGCCGAATTCATCCACCCATGCTTCGGCTGATTTTTGGAAACGTCCGCCCCAAAGTTTTGTCATAACAGCTCACCTTTTCCTTTATTTCTTTATCAATTATGCTTCTAATTGCGTCCGAAGGCTTTAGACCAACAAACGTTTTTCTCGCGATAGCAAAGCGTCAGCAGCATGATGTCGGTCTCTCAGGCGTTTTATAAAATTCTTAGCCTGAGTTCACTCTTTCAGCGGTTTTGAGCACATTGCTGTAAGCAAGTTAAAAGGTGTAGCACAGCGCATTGCTACACTACACCTTGCTTGTTAAAATTATTTTTTATTGACAGAAGAGTTCACGACTGTTGGCAGACCCCATAATTCGATAAAGCCTACTGCTGAAGCGTGGTTGAATTGATCTTCTTTTGAGTATGTTGCTAGCTTTTCACTGTATAGTGAATTTGGCGATTTACGTCCTTCTACAATCGCATGACCTTTGTATAGTTTCACACGTACTGTACCATTCACATACTGTTGTGATTGTGCAAGGAATGCTTCAAGTGCATCACGTAATGGTGAGAACCATAAACCATCATAAATTAATTCAGATAGTTTTTTCTCAATAACTGGCTTGAAGTGTGCTAATTCTTTTACAAGTGTTAAATCTTCAAGCTCTTTATGAGCCGTTAACAGCACTTTTGCTCCAGGAATTTCATATACTTCACGAGATTTAATACCCACTAAACGGTTTTCTACATGGTCAATACGACCAACACCATGGGCACCAGCTACTGCGTTTAGTTCTTGAATTAAATCAGCAAGCTTCATTTCTTTTCCGTTTAATGCAACTGGTTTACCAGCCACAAATTCGATTTCTACATATTCTGCTTCATCTGGAGCATTTTCAACAGAAACAGTTAAACCGTAAGCTTCTTCTGGCGGTGAAACCCATGGATCTTCCATGATTCCCGCTTCGTTGGCACGACCCCATAAGTTTTGGTCAATTGAGAAAGGTGAATCTAATGTTGCAGGAATCGGCACATTATGTTTCATTGCATATTCGATTTCCTCATCACGGCTCCAGCCCCATTCACGTACAGGTGCTAATACCTCTAAATCTGGATTTAATGCTTTAATAGAAACCTCGAAACGAACTTGGTCGTTTCCTTTTCCTGTACAACCATGAGCTACTGCGTCCGCACCCACTTGGTTGGCAATTTCCACTAACTTTTTCGAGATTAATGGACGAGAAAGCGCTGATACTAATGGATATTTTTGTTCATACCAAGTATGTGCTTGTAATGAAATCAATGCATAACCTTCAGCGAATTCATCCTTTGCATCTACCATATAAGATTCAATTGCCCCTACTTGAAGAGCTTTATTTTTAATAAACTCAAGATCTTTCCCTTCACCCACGTCAAGACATACTGCAATAACGTCCCAACCTTGTTCTTTTAACCACGGAATTGCTACAGAAGTATCAAGACCACCTGAGTATGCTAATACTACTTTCTTATTTGCCATTAAAAATGCGCCTCCAATTAATCTATGAGATATGTATGTTTATACATTCATATAAAAGTTTATACACGAATAGTAACACGTTATAAAAATAAACACAAGTGTATTTTTATAAATTTCTAGACATTAATGTTTATTGTAAAAAGTAAGTCATTTCAATACTTAAAGCCGTTGTACAATCTATGTATATTTTTACTCGGAAAAATGATTTTTTACTTTCAACATGGATGTATACAATATTAAAGGGAATAGAAAAAGAACCCATTGTGTAAAATGAATTCTTTCAGACAGTTTGTAATTACAAAGATATGTTATTTTCATTAAGTTTTGGTGCGTTTATTTTATTAGCGATTGTTGTTTGTCCTTCACTGATAATAGTTAGTTTGTTTTGCTTTATCGTCACTAGAACACCTATACCACGTAAGAAAAATTCATCTTCTTTTATCGCATGTAGCTCAAGTGGCATTGTAGATGGTAGGAAAATATACAAGCGATTATCTTCTTGTAAGGCTACTTCTACTGTATGTTCGGGATGTTCTTGTAGTTGGTATTTACCTTCATAGCCCTGTAAAGTATCGACTAGTAAATGCACAGCTTTATATTGCACAGGTTTTTTCGGTAAATGAAATTCATGAGTCGTAAGTGCTTTTTCAATTGCTTCACCGACAGCTAATTCATAGTCCACTTCTTGCTCTTTACTGCGTAAAAATACAAAGATCGTCTTAGATTGCGGATAAATTTTAAATGTAGTTGCATACCCTGGCCATCCACCGTTATGCCATACACATTTTCCAAGTTGTTCATCCTCGTTTATAATCCAGCCCATACCGTAAGAAAAAGTTTGTTCTGCTGTAAGAGATGAGGGAGTAAAGGCTTGCTCAAGTAAAGCTTCTTCCCAAAGCCTTGCCTGAATAACTGCACACCCTAATTTCCATAAATCCTCTACTGTAGAATAGATCCCACCATCGCCAGTAATATAATTCAAACAAGTAGTACCTTTCGTTTCTTCAAATTCTGATGGGTCCACATATTGTCCTGCATACACATCAAACACATAACCATGTGCAATTTCATTCGTATATTGTTTGATAAAAGTAGAAGACGTTACAGTTGTATTCATCATATTTAACGGTTTAAAAATAGCTTCATCCATGTATTCAGTAAAACTTTTATTGGTCACACGCTCGATTAATAGAGCTAGTAAGACATAACCCGTGTTGCTATATTCCATTCGTTCCCCTGCTTCAAAGAGCCGAGGTGGTGCATATTGAGTTAATAGTTGCAACACGTCTTCATTTGAGGCAACTGTTGTTTCATCCCAATTCGGAAATAATGACATATAATCAGGCAAACCTGATGTATGTTGTAATAAGTGACGTACTGTTATATTTGTGTAGGGCAAATTATCGAACCATTTGTTAATATCATCATCGAATGTTATTTTCTTTTCTTGTATTAAAAGTAAGATTCCTAATGCTGTAATAGGCTTTGATACAGAAGCTAAGTTAAAACGTTGATGAAGATGCATAGATGCATGTGTTTGAATTGAAGCTTCGCCATAGGCACCTTGTAATAAAATTTTCTCGTCTTGTGCAAGTAACACCGTACCATTAAACGTATTTTCAAGTTGTACTTTTACTTTATTCCAATCCATTTGATATTTCCTCCTCAGTAATTTGATACAACCGCTGAATTAAGTTACGTAGTTGTTCTAAATCTTCCACAGGCATTTTGCTATAAATCTTCTTAATAATAAGCTCGTTAATTTGTTCATCACGTTGATAATACGCATGTCCGAATTCATCCAACATTACCACCACTTCCCGACGATTATTTGGATTAATGTCACGTTTAAGATAGTTTTCTTTTTCAAGTCGAGTCACAATTTGACTGATTGCACTCGGAGTAATTTCCATATAATGAGCGATTTCGCCCATTGTACACTTTGCATGCTTATGTACAAAATCAAGTACCATCGTTTGTTTCATCGATAAATCATCTTTAAATAGAGCTTCTTGTGCTTTCGCTAATTTTACATTCATTTCATATGTATAATGATGAATGTCACCAATAATTTGCTTAATTTTATTATTCATCTTTACCAACCTTAATATTTTAGTTAACTTAAATATTAAATAAAATAAATTATTTTGTAAATAAAAAGGAATTCTAAAAAGGCTTACCACCATGACAGAAAGCACTGAAAACCTTAAAGTTTTTATGAAACCTTTAGAAAAAGACAACCTTTTGTTCGATTTCAACAAGAAGTTGTCTTTTTCTATCTCCTTTACTAGCAGTTAAATATCCGATTTAATCGTACCTTTAACTACCTAATTTAAGTTATGAACTTTTTCAGTGCCCACATTAAGGATGGTTTTAGTTATAGCTGTACAGCCTCTGACCTAAATTACAGTATGCTTTCCATTAAGAAGGCTTCTCTCATGCCTACCATCCAACACCTTCTTTGGATTGATAATGATGATTAAAATTGCGGCTATTCCATAAAAAATAGCGTTATACAGAATTAAATCGCTTAGATTTCCGTTTATGATGCCAATAAAAAAATTAAAGTTATGATGGATGATAATCGGAATAATTAAATTTTGATTTAAATTATAAAATGTTGCCATGAGGATTGTTGTGGATATAATTGAAATCATAAAGAATAAAATATACTTCATTAAATCAATACCCATAAATCCTGTAGTAAACCATATGGGTAGATGCCACAGCCCCCACCAGAATCCTATGATGATAGACGCTTTTAATGGTGAATACTTCTTTTGGAGCTCCATGAGCGCGAAGCCCCTCCATCCTAATTCTTCACCTAATGGTCCTGACAGTAGTGTTTTCAAAAAGTAATAGAGCAGCATACCCCATGAGGATAAAGTGAAAATTGAGTCTACTTCACTCTTGCTTACGACGATCAATACTATCATCAAAAAGATAAGAGCTTGAATTGTACTTACAGAAAGCAACACAGAAACTTTAATTTTATGTTTAAATTTATTTTTTACAAATTGTATAAAACTCTGACCAGGATAGATTTTCTTAAAAAGCATAGCAAATGCAAAGGTTGAGGCCCATGATGAAATACAATGTACTATAACAAATAACCATGCAGGCAAACCTAATAACTTAATGGCTCCCACAAGACAAAAAAGTGGCAAGAAGATGAGATTGGTTAGTAGGATAAAACTTGCTATTGGTTTTTTTAATTTCTTTTCTTTACTCATGAATTTTCCCCTTTCAAACTAAGTATTTCGTGCATCAAATTACGAATACCTTCAGCTTAAACCTAGGAGTTACCCACAGGTCAATACATAGAAAAGGTCTAAAAAATAAAATAGTTACTTAAAAAGGATGCTAAAACCTGGATTTTTATGTATTAATAGTATTAAGAACAACTATCGTTAGGAGAGTGTCATAGGTGATTAAAGCTGCATTATTTGATTTAGATGGAACTTTGTTAGATAGAGATGAATCTGTCAAAAAATTTATTGAAAAGCAATATGACCGATTGCATAATCGATTAAATTCTATTTCAAAAGAAGGGTATATATCACGTTTTATCCAATTAGATAACCGAGGATACGTTTGGAAAGATAAAGTATACCAGCAATTAGTTGATGAATTTTCTATTATCACTATAACCTGGGAAGAGCTTCTTCTAGATTAATCAATTTCGCCTTGGCGTAATTGCGTCCGGGTTTTGAATTGTGCCAGCACAATTCATTCCTTTGAAAATCCGTGACATCCGCCAGAGGCTTTATCTTCATTCAGTAGGTGTCTGAACACCCACTGAAAAGGAACCAAAACCGCATTCATCTCTCCACCTGTAGAGATGGGAGTCTTCTGCTGAATGAAGATAAATGAGTTCAAAAATAACTGTGTTGGCTTTCCTAATCTTATTAGCATGTTAGAGGCATTGAAAGGTGACAATCTTGTTTTAGGGATAGTTACGAATGGTTACGGACAATTTCAGATGGATAATGTGAGAGCTTTAGAGATTGAGAAGTATTTTGATGTGATAATTGTATCTGAATGGGAAGGCATTAAAAAGCCAAACCCTCAAATATTCAATAGAGCCTTAGAAAAGCTTGATGTTTCCCCTCATGAATGCATTTTTATGGGAGATCATCCCGAGCATGATGTCAAAGGTGCTCAAAATGTAGGGATGAAGGGCATTTGGAAAAAGGATATACATTGGGACAGTGTCGAAGCAGATGCCATCGTTCATGATTTGTCTGAATTACCTTCAATTATTAAATCTTTAAATAGCTTTAATAATTCTTAAAAGCTACAAAAAAAACCATCTACCATTATCGTTGGTGGATGGTTCATGTTTTGAAAAAGATCTTATGTCAATGAAACTATACATATGATTGCTCTGTGGCAGAAGCATTTATAATAAGTTGTTGCTTTCTCTACGCTTTTATACAGATACCTTGCCACAGGAAAGAAGCATTCATATTAACAAGCCTGTAATGGACATTCTATTAAGTAAAAAAAGCCTTCTATTCAGCATAAATATTAGTCAATCGTGCACATATTCTCATCTATTCAGCAATCCCCGATTCAAAACAAAGATTTCATAATGTATTCGACAAAAAAATCTCTCGCCTAACTCAGTATTGATATTTCTAGTAGTCTGGAACGGAAATCACCTTCACTTAATAGGTACATAAATTTCTAAAAAGACACGTTCTAAGCCATCTTCATAAGTAGTAAGTAATTGATTTATATACACTAGTCCCAAAAGTTCATAGTCATTTTCTTTGGCAGCTTTTTTTATACTAGCCTCGACTTTATGGTCCGTATTTTTTCCACCAGTTGACCATCTTCCATCTTCAATAACTGTATACAGACATTTTGGATAGGATAGAATTTCACCTGCTATTTCTGTATCAAAGTCCTCTACTTTTCTTACAATGATAAATTTCTCTTCTTGCATACCCTCTTCATTGAATTGAATGACCCTCCTTAAAGAGGTAAGTGTCACTGCTTGTTTTAAATTATCTATGCAGCCCTTTAAAATTTCATATTTATCATATGCAGTATGATGCTCAATTTCTCCCTTTACCTCTATCGGCTTCATTTCTTTAATGGTGTATGTGCCCAGGAATTTTTTAACTTTTTCGCAATCTTCTTGAACAATATGAAGTTTTTTTACTAGCAATTTTTTATACTCGATTTCTTCAATAACCTCCTGCATTTTCTCCTTGAATAGTGATTGTATGCCCTCAATGCTCTTGCCTTTTCTTAATTCTTGAATTTTTTTAATTTCAATATCCATTTCCCGATAGAAATTAACAGTTGTTATATCATATATATCAAAACGATTATACTCTCTATACCCGTTTTCACTATTTTGCTTTGGCTTTACTAACTCCTTTTCCTCATAAAACTTTAAAGTATCTCTTGAAACGCCTAAAAATTTCGCTACCTGTCCAATTGTGTACATCATGCTCTCCTTTACTATACAGAATTTCACCTAATCCGTATTAATCTATCTGATACTTTTAAACACATATGTTGGTTAACCAAAATTATACAATAGTTCTATAATGTAGTTCTTGATGAAATACCAGTATTTCTTCCACACGAACTCACCATCCAATTGGTAGACCAGCACAAAAAAGCAGACCCGTTTGTGCCGACATGGGCATAAAATAGATCTGCTCAAACGTTGATTTTGAGCACGTGAGATGGTCTATCAATTACACCCCAGCGTAATTGCTTCCAGATTTTTTCGAGCTCGCTCGAAAAGCCCCTCTTCAAAATCTGTGACATCCGCCAGGGACTTTAGACCAACAGATGTTTTTAGCGCGAAAGTGTAGTGCTGACGTAGCATCAGTAGGACGATGTACGATTGACTAGTTTTTTTGTCTACTTAATTATTTTGAAAATAAGTTGCTTGGATTGTCTTCAATTTTTGAATTGCAGAAGAATCTATTGTTTTATATTTTTGTATTGCCCCCGCCAATTCTTCAAAGTTTATAGCAAGAGTCTTTGTTTCCTTGAAGTCATCTGGTTTAAATAAATCCAACGCTAGATATAAGCATTTTTCAGCCAATTCAATGTCTCGTATCGTATCATGTAAAGCTGCCTCACATAATAGTAATGCTGTAGAATAATATTCTTGTTGTGCTAGTGACTTTTTCAAATAATCAATAGCTTGGTCTATATTGTGCCCCCTAGCTAATAATATTTTTCCAATTGTTTGATACGCTACAGGGTCATTTGTTTTTAGGGATTTTTGCGCATATTCTAAAGCTTTTTCAAATTTGTCTTCATAAAGATAAATATCTGCTAGGTATGCATATCCGAGTTCATTCCCTAGTTGTACATGACGATTAGCATAATATTTTATTTTCTCAATTTGTAAAGTTTGGTCCTCGTCTGTTTCTACCTTCATGATACGACTGTAATATAGTATTAAAAAGTTAACTGCAGTTGTATTATCTGTAGCTTCTAGCTTTTCTAAAATTCGAATTCCTTCTTGGATTTCTTCTTTATTGCCCTTATTAATTAGGCATTCACCCAAAATCAGATTTGCTATATACAAACCTGCTCGACTTAACGAAGCACAATATGCACGTAACAAATCGAAATCTTCAAAATTCCTTGCTAATTCCAACAGTGCTATATCTGCATCATTATGTGTTTGTATAATTTGATGAATTACTTTTTCATTCAATAAATCATGAATAGAAATAGTAAGAGTTTTTTGTGGGAACTTAAACAATGTAAATATTTCGTTTTCATATTGTTTGAGTAATGCTTCATGATCCTGTTTCTTTTTTATGTTCTGTGCTTTCTTATTTTCTTGTTCACTCTTCACTAAAGTGGTCTCGTCAACAGTAATACTAGTTTTTAAAACATCTATTGTTCCTTCGACAAGGTTATCTAACATTTTTGTAGGAACCTCTTCATTAACTTGCCAAGATAGATATATTAAGAAGTTCTCCTCAAATAAAAATTTTTTTAAATTAGAAAACTCTTCTGTAGAAATACGTTTCCCATGTGCAGCTAAGTTACGTAGTGGATTAAATTTTTTCATTTGATCAATATATTGCGGGTACATTTGTTCTAATATAGGTAACTTTATTTGTGGTAATATTCCTGTTAACTCTGCCCACATAATTTTTTTGTTTTGAAGCTTAGGCATCTTGTTATATACCATTCTTCGTAGTTCGTCTTCTATAACGCCAAAGTAACTCATACACATCCCCGTATATGAAATATATTCGGGGTTAGTATTTAATGTTTTTTCTGAAGCAATAGCCGTTGCAATGGCTTTTAATGAATCATCACTTAAGCCCATGTAATTTAATTTTGCAATTTGTAATTCATTATAGACAATATCACTTGCAATCATTTCAAAATAAATATTTGAAAAAACTGAATTGGTTTGCAACAGCTCAAAATCTTCAAGTTCATCCTCTGTTCCTACGTATAACCGTACATGATTAAATACAGGAATCTGGTGTGCTGAAAGTTGTAAAAATTGAATACAGAATTGAATAAGTACTTTAAATGCACCGTAATCAACTGTTTTAAATGCATAGTCTAATAAAATAGCACCAGCTGTCTGTTCATAGATAATTTCAACTGCTTGGTCACTTAAATGTTCACTTTCAACAATCATTAATTGTAATGTATCTGACAGCTTAGCTATTTTTTGAATGCTTTCTTTATAATCTCTTTGACCATTATAGAAAATCCAATAAATCTCAGCTAAGTAAGCCTTGATTTTCGAATCATTCGGCACAGTTTCCTTCAATTCTTGGAGTATTTGATGCATTCGGTATAAAACAAGCGAGCGTAACCCTCTTGGTAAATTTAATCCAACCATACCTTGATGTTCTTGAAGAATATTTTCAAATAATTGAGAATGAATATTACGATGTAACTCTTTTCTTGCTGCATCTATATAGGGAGGATTAAAATGTGAGTCTTGAATTTCAATAATCTGTTTATTCATGCAACACATTTTAAACTTTTTCCCTGATCCACAAACACAAAGAGTGTTCTTTGACTGCATATTTCCACACCTTTTCCAGCTTATTGTATTTATTATACATAACTAACTTTAACATGACTGTAAATTATTTAGCGACCCTCTCATTCACCATTAAATGAAAGCTAAAATAGAACTCATTCATTAGTGATCAATTATTCTTTGAATTATTAGATGCATTAGAAAAAATAGAGGGATTAATTAAATCTATTTTGGAGCTCCTGGCACAGGTTAGTTTTATATTTTAAAACCATTTCACCTGAACCATATAGAATCTATCTGATACTTTAAATAAAAAACTGTAAACACTCTCTCCTGCTTTTTTGAGAATGGTTACAGTTTAATCTCTGCTATTTTTTATTGAAAAATGATTTACCTAAGTACTCAATGGTTGCAGGAGCCATAGCATATAGCTTGCTGGATAATCCCATAATTTTTGGTAAATTTACCTCTCGAACAGGGCGTTCAATCGTTTTAATCGTAGCCTGAGCTACTTCTTCTGCTGTTAATAAAAATCTTCCTAACGAAGCTCGATAGCCGCTTTCATCACTCGCCTTATCTAAAAATGGTGTATCAATTGGACCCGGATGTATCGCTGTCACTTTAATATGATAAGGCGCTAGTTCCATACGAAGTCCATTGGTAAAACCGACTATAGCATGCTTTGTTGCAGCATAAACGCTAGCTTTTGGTGTCGCTACCTTCCCTGCCTGTGAGCCAATGAAAATAAGATGCCCCTGCTGGCGCTGTATCATTGGCAATGCTAATCTCTTGGCCAAATACATTGGCACACTAACATTCAAGTTCACCATTTGGGAAATAGCCTCATCAGGTAATGCAGGTGCGATTCCAAATTTACCTATCCCCGCGGAGAGTATCGCCACGTCAAGAGGTGGTAGCTGGACGCAAACTTCATCAATAGTCGTTAAATTTGTTAAATCAGCTTGGATCACATTCGCACCTAAGCGTTCTAATACTTTTAATGCAGCTGCATTTCGCCCTGTTGCATATACTGTATGACCCTGTGCTACTAATAATTCTGTAATTTTCAACCCTACTCCGCTTGTGGCACCCGTAACGAAGATCGTCTTTTTATCGGCCATGCAAACACCTACTTTCTTTTAAATACATAAATACCTTCTTCAGTTTTCGTAGATGTAATATAATGATTAGCTTCTAAATAGTCTAAATGTCCTAGTGTTTTGGACAGGGTCAAACCTAGTTTACGCTGAAAAATAGCAGGATATAGGCGCATTGTGACTTGAACAACCGTTAGTTGATCTTCACCTAATAATTCTAATACCTTCATTGATTGCTGATGCTGACGTTCTAGACGTTTATCGATTAATAAAGGGATATTCTCTAATTCTCCACCATGTCCAGTATGCATCATTTTTACTGGCAATTGTCGTAAAATTTCAAGTGATTCATTATATTGAAGTAATGATTTTGCACGTCCTAATGTGCGATCCAATGGCGGTTCAATTAATGGATTCGGTGTAATTTTCTCGAGCAATAAATCCCCACCAATCACATGATGCGTTTTTTCATCCCAGAAGATTAAGTGGCTTTGTGCATGACCTAATGTTTCAATCGCCTTTAATCCTGGATGACCAGGCACCTCATCCCCATCACCTAGAATTTGTGTTAATGGTCGTTCACCAACAAGCTCTAATTCACGACGTACATGTACACTCGGCTGGATGTATTCCTGAGGAACGCCATGCTCAAATAAGCGTTCACTATAAAACCGTTCATGATATTGTAAAAACTCCTCGTCATGACGAAGCCACTTATCGTTATAGGCATGCCCCAAAATTTCTGCATGTGGAAAGGCATCTACCCAACCTGCATGGTCCGGATGGTGGTGAGTGAGAACTACCTGTTCAATATCCCTTAATTCGTAGCCTGCTGCTCGAATCCCCCATTTCAATGCGTCATAGGCTTCCATTGTTTTTGGTCCAACATCAAAGAGTGTTAGTGCATCGCCCTTAACAACAAATGCATTGACATCTCCTACTTCATAGGGTGTTGGTATTTCTATTTTGTATATAGACAAAGTTGTTTCCCCCTTTTGTACTACTAGTGAATAACAATTCATTCTATTTTACAAGTTTTTCTTCTTTTCGTCATCCTCCTGTTGACAGGTTGACGTATTATCAATATAATTTTGAATAATCTAATTATTCATGTGCGTTGATGAAGCCAAGTACGTATTTGGTGAAGGTGTCCAGAGAGTGTTACATTTGCTGCAAGTAACATCACCCACTCCCATTACCGAACCTACTTCTGAGCAGTTATGCAAACATAACCGTTTCCCTTGCGATAAAAGGGCTAAAAGTTGTGCCAATTGGCAAACAAAGGTGGTACCGCGGAAACAACAGCGTTTTCGTCCTTAATTGATAAGGACGGGAGCGCTTTTTATTTTGAACTGGAGGTTTTGTTCATGAAGAAAATACTATTTATCGGTGCAGGCTCAATGGCAGAGGCATTGATTCAGGGCTGGATTAACCAAAAGGTATTTACAGCACAAGAAATTTACGTCACCAATCGCTCAGACAAAGAACGCTTACAATTTTTACATGAAACTTATGGTGTTAATTGTTTAGTTGATGCAGAAATTTTTAAACAAGCAGACTTAATTATTTTAGCTATGAAACCAAAGGATGCCGTTGCAGCGATGGATGAGTTGAAAGCGAAGATCACAGAGCAATCAGCCATCCTCTCTATTTTAGCGGGTATAGCCATTCAAACCATTACAGAGCATTTAGGCACGCGTCCAGTTGCTAGAGTTATGCCTAATACTTCAGCGACAATTGGAATGTCCGCTAGTGGTATTGCCTTTAATAACGAAGTGACTACTGAACAGCGTACGATTTTCTTACAATTGCTTGAGGCGGTTGGTTCAGTCATTGAGGTGGATGAGGATCAATTACATGCTGTAACGGCTCTTTCAGGAAGTGGCCCTGCTTATATCTATTATTTAATGGAGGCATTTGAAAGAGTCGGCACAAAGGTTGGGCTTTCAAAAGATACTGTACGACTATTAATGACACAAACACTGGCTGGGACTGCTGAAATGCTGAAGCAATCTGTTGATGAGCCGGATGTACTACGCAAAAAAGTGACTAGTCCAGGAGGTACGACGGAAGCCGGGATTAAAGCGCTTGAACAATATCAATTTAATGAAGCAATTGAAGCATGTATTAAGGAAGCAGAGGCTCGGTCTCGTTCACTTGCAAATAGTAAGTAACATGTGCAAAATAGAGTTTATCACTAGGAATTAAGGGGGCTTTATTTTGACTAAATTATTTGAACCTTATCAACTACAATCTATCTCTTTAAAAAATCGTGTTGTGATGGCACCAATGTGCATGTACTCTGCGCAGGATGATGGACTTGTCACGCCATTTCATCAAGTTCATTATGCAACACGAGCTGCTGGCCAAGTAGGTTTAATCATTCTTGAAGCGACAGGTATTGTACCAGAAGGTCGTATATCCAATAAAGATCTTGGTATTTGGGATGATGCCCATATTGAAGGCTTACGTCAATTAGTCGATGGAATGAAGGCATATGGAGCAAAAACGGGCATTCAGCTAGCACATGCTGGACGTAAAGCAACTGTAGAGGGAGAAATATTTGCCCCTTCAGCTATTGCTTTTAGTAATGACTACCAAACACCAACTGAAATGACAATAGAAGACATTGAATATGTTGTAGAAGCATTTAAGAAAGCAGCTGTTCGTGCTGCTAAAGCTGGCTTTGATGTCCTTGAAATTCATGGCGCACATGGCTATCTTATTAGCGAATTTTTATCACCAGCAACTAATAAGCGTAATGATTTGTATGGAGGGTCGCAGGAAAATCGCTACCGCATACTACGTCAAGTAATTGATGCCATTCGTAGTGTATGGGAGGGTCCTCTACTTGTACGTGTTTCTGCAGAAGATTATGCAGTAGATGGCACGACAATGGAAGACTTTATCATCTTTAGCCGCTGGATGAAATCACAGGGTGTCGATTTAATTGATGTTTCTACTGGTGGTGTAGTGCAAGCTCATATTAACGTTTTCCCAGGCTACCAGGTACCTCACGCAGAGGCAATTAAGCATGGGGCAGATATTCCAACAGGTGTGGTCGGTCTAATTACAACTGCCATTCAAGCAGAGGAAATTTTACAAAATAATTGTGCTGATTTAATTTTTCTAGGACGTGTGCTATTACGTGATCCGTACTGGCCACTAAATGCTGCAAAGGATTTAGGAGAAGAAGTCAAACCTCCGACCCAGTATATACGTGGTTGGTAAATCCATAAAAAACAGCTAGTTGATCATTAACCAACTAGCTGTTTTTTACTTTTTACAGTACTTTTCTATCACACTGATAAACTATTGTTGATTGAAACCAGCTCATAGAGAAAGAAGTTACTATGAAAGAGAATCATCCTTTTCACATCCCATAGTTCTTTGATTAATACAGAGGATTTTGTTTAATTTCCTCATCAATTGCTTGCACTAATGCGTCTGCATCCTCTGCCGTTTTAATTTCACCATTAACAATAGCAAATATCCCCTGTTCACAAATTTCACAATGAGATGTACAGCCAGATTCTTCTATTTCAATATCAGATCGTTCGGCCAGTACATCATAGGCATCTGCTGCTCCAAGTGATAAGTTTGTCATGCAAAATTCTACTCTATTTTTTAATTGCTGTGGCTCTTTCTTTTTCTTAAAAAGAGAAAATACCATCTTAGTAACCTCCTGCTCTATTAAACAAATAGCGTATAAAAATGATAGAGATAATAATAAAGAATGATGATCATACCAAAAATCATATTTTTATAAGCTTGATGTTGTTTATAAATAATTTCACTTATCCCATATAATAGCATAAGCGATGTGAACATGAATAAAGAATGATTTGCACCATATAAATTAGGTAAAATGATAATGGCTAAAAGCGTAGAAAAACTGAAAAAACTTTGGCCTTGCTCTTGTGGTTTTTCCACTTTCGGCGAATCATCGCTTACCACTTTTAATCGATTAATAGGGATGATGATAGCCAAACAAATTGACAAATAAACAATAAAAAAAAGAGCACTTTTCCAAAAGGCAATATTATGTTTTGATCCATCAAACAATTCCCATAAAGTTATCTGGTTTTCGAGTGAAATGTAATATGTATGATTCGTTTTCATATCTAGCATCACATATTCGTCGGTAATATAGCCGAATTTTACATATGCTTTTTCCCCATTTTGTAAATAGAGCCATACATCTTGAGCTTGGCGAAGCTTCTGATTTGGTATGAAGGCCTCTTTGGCATTATTTATAATGGATTGCAGTATCTCAATATCCTGTAATTGAATACGATTAATCAAAAAAATAGATGATAAATCGTAAAATCTTTCATCTTTACGATGAGCATCATGAAATGTCCATGCTTGTTCAATTTGAATAGGGAAATCTGCTGCAACAAGCCGCTCCTGTTTATTGATTTGCAACAGCAGTACTATACAAGATATCCCCATTAATACAAGCCCAATCCAAAACGTTTTATAGTATAATTTCATCGTAAACCTCCGATTGTCCCATCACTATCTATACGATTATTTCCATAAATGGTTTCAAATCGGTTAAATTTTTATCAATTTTCAAAATAATCTCTAGTTTGGAAAAATTGAAGTAATTCTTCTGGGACACGGACACTTGGAAAAATTTTTTTTAGAAGGATAGTCATGCATTGTAGTTCAAGTGGTCCAATCAAAACTAAACGGTTACCACAAAAAACGCTGCACAAGAATTACTCTTATGCAGCGTAGTAATAATTATTTAAACGCCCTTAGCTGGAGGTCATAGGCTGAACCGAGCTCACCGTAGCCAGGTGCATATAATATACTAGTGGATGTTTCGACAACATTGGTAAATGTGCCTGCTGGTGTTGTAAGTGTATAGTGAATGGCACGAACAAACTCTTTACTATCCCCTATCGTAACTTTCGATCCCTCTGTAATTGGTTTTTCAAATATATATTGCGTGCCATCCCTCTCATAATAAAAGGCTTGGTCTGTTTCGTGATAGGTAATATATTGGAAGTCGTAATCAGTGTCAAAGCGTTGATTACCAGTTCTCGTATATACCGTATTATAGGTTAAATGCTGAAGCGCATCACTTGGTAAAAAACCAGATGTAATGACAGGTGATTCATTTGGTTGTATAGTAGCTAACGCTTTTTTAGGTACTGTATATTTTTCTCCCTTGAATTCAATTAAAGCTGTCGTAGTATCTTCTGATAAAAATGTGACTTCATCAAAACGTTTTAATTCCCCATGCTTACCTCCAACATAAACACCATAACGAATAAATCGTTTACCTTGTTTTTGTACAGACTGAAGTGCTTTAACAGGGATATAGCCATGTCTCCAGGTTGTTGGCGATTTCACCATGAGATAGCCATTTATTTCGATTCCTAGTAATTCAAAAGCCGCTCCTTTTGATGCTTGTTCTAGCACTCTTGCACCCATCATTGGACCACTGAGCAGCTGTGCATCAGCATTTAACGTATAATAATCTTTAACATGAGGTGTTGCTTCCGCAATGCGAATATCTGAGCTATCAATATAGACCTCCAATGGGTTACCTTCAAATGGAGCAGCGTAGAAATAGTAATATAATTTCTTCCCAATTTTAAATTGTACGATATCATTGTAAGGATTATAGTCGGCGCTACCAGGGACATTTTTGCTTAACAGATAGTCACCATATCCTAGAGGCTTTCCGCCCTGACGATTGATATAAATTAAACCTGGATTATCATAAAAAGAAGCCCGAATATCGAGTGGTACCTCCTTAAAAACAACTAAATCAGTTGCCTGTACACGGTATCCTGAGCTCATCCAGTAAAATATTTTATTATCGTATTTTTCAATATCATATACGCGGAAGTAGTTGTTTCGTTTCACTGTTAACGAGCTAAAGCTACCATCAGTATTTTTCTTATATACTTTTACATCTTTAGTAAAGGTCATCTTCCCTGCTTGTCCTTTAACAACCTGTGCCCCATCCCACTTTACCTCTGCTGCCTTAGAGGTTGTGGGGGTTAGTAAAAAAGCCAGAACGACCAACAGTACCATTAAATATTTCTTCATATTTTCCCCTCCAATTTTTATATATAAACTATTGTAAAAATAGCTTGTTAAAAAATATTCTATCATACTATTTTTTTGATACAAAGGTAAAGCTGGCCAAAGAGACATGACTATACAATTACTGTCTGCATTCGTGGTGAAGTTGTGACATTGTGAAGATGATTACCATTCTATTATATTAGATATCTTAATTTCTTAATGTTATGCGAGGCCTTTTGTATTGTCGATTACATATGGAAATTTCCATTTTGAGAGGGGGATTGCTGAATTGATGGGAATAAATGCGCGATTGACAAGCATTTGTACTAGATAGGAGGCTATTAGTACTTAATATAATGGTTTTCCACAAAACATTTTATGGACATTACAACAGGACGTTGCCTAAGATTCCTCTCAGGCAACGCCCCTCTTTATAAAAAATTAGAAATCATATTCCGCATCTTTTTTAGCACGAATTTCGGCAAATGCATCTGTTACCATAACTGTATCCTCTGTTAAACGTTCTAGACGGAAAAGGACATCATCATTAACGATTTCCTTGCGTAAAAAATCCTTTTCCTCTATAAATACATAGGTTGGTACGATATGTGCCTTCATATAGGCTAGAATCGGCTTTAATTGCTGCTCAACCATGAGATAATGCTTAGCTGTACCTGCTGTAACAACCATACTCACCACCTTATCACGAAAGGCATTCACAGGGAGCAGATCAAAAATATTTTTTAATGTTGCTGGAATAGATGCTTGAAATGTAGGTGTTCCAATTATTAAGACATCCGCAGCCATAATTGTTTCTGTGACATATTTTGTATCTCCATCATACTCAAAATAATTACGCCCATCACTAAACGCCATATTGTACTCAGCAAGATCAAGTAAAGTAACCTCATACGCTGGATATTTTTCTTGTAAAATGTCAACAACTTTACTAATGGCTGTTTTCGTTTTTTTAGCCGACAATTGAACCAGCTAATGCGACGATTTTCATGTTGGACATCTCCTTATTTTGCTGTATATTTCTTGATTGCAGGTATTATATCATTACCAATGATTTCAATGTTTTTCATTAATTTTTCGAAAGGTACCCCACCAAAGTCTATTTGTGCCATAAATCTCTGCATACCATACAGCTCATATTGATAGAGTAATTTTTCAATGATTTGTTCCTTACTGCCAACCATTAGCGCATCTCGTGTATCTGGTGCTTGTGCAAATTGTTGCTTTGGATAACCTCCGCCACGAATTGCCTGGAATCCCCCATTTAGATGTGGATACATTCCTTGTAGGGCCTCCTTCGTCGAGTCAGCAACATAAAATAGACTAGTTGTAGCAATCGGTAGCTCGACAGGGTCAAAGCCACTGCGCTCTGCTGCTTCCCTGTAGGCATCTACAGATGGCTTAAAATTCATAGCAGGACCCCCTAATGTCGTTAACATCATTGGAATGCCCATATAGCCTGCCTTTATGGCACTTGCAGGAGGACCACCAACAGCTCGCCAAATTGGTAAAGAGCCGTTTTTTGGTTGTGGTAAAACTTGAGCATTGTGCAGTGATGCTCGATATTGCCCCTCCCATGTTATAAGTTCCTCTTCATTAATTTTTTTTAGCAGTTCTAATTTCTCCTCAAAGATTTCTTCATAGTCTTGTAGGTCAACCCCCAGTAAATGATATGCGCCTACACGAGAGCCGCGCCCAGCCACAATTTCTGCACGCCCATCTGAAATTAGATCGATTGTCGCAAAATCCTCATAAACACGTACTGGATCAGAAACACTCAGCACGGTTGCCGTACTTGCTAATTTAATCTTTGACGTAGCTTGCGCAATTGCCCCTAAAACAACCGTATGTGCTTGTGTTGTAAAATAAGATTGATGACTTTCACCTACACCGAATACATCAATTCCTGCTTGCTCGGCTAACTGACTTACTTCAATTAGCTCCTGAAGACGCTGCTGTGCAGAAATACGATCACCCGTTAATGGATTGGGGATATGATCTCCTAATGAATACAGTCCAAATTCAATTCCCTTTGATTGATCTATACGATATTTTTCCATTATTTGTTTTCTCTCCTTATTCTAATGGCTCTAATGTGGAATGGGTGCAAAGTGAACATAAAAAATTGATTAACCATTGATATGTCAATGGTTTAGGAAATCTCACCCCACTCTTTATAATGCAGAATACTGCATATAATAGCTTTGCTCTGGGGCTAGGTGAGGCTAATAAAAACTAGGCGAGCGTGTATAGGAATCTATGTTTTATTTAAATTGAGATGTCGCTTTTCATCGAATATAAATCCTAAACTCATATATATCTACATTCATTAAATCTAAATAAGTATATCCAAATATCTCCTATTTTAAATTCAGGATGTTCCTTGAATTGGTACTCTCATTATTGTAGAAATACATATATCTATCAACGGCTACTTTCATACGATTCAATAAAAATATTACAAAGGGAACACTTTAATATAAACTAAGGTTTGCACAAAAAAGCACCTCCTCTTTTATATGTCAATGCATACAAAATGGAGAGATGCTTATATTAAAACGTAATTTCGTAAATTTTCTTTGGTCTGCCTCGAGAATGTGGACTTTCTGTACGAAGGACTCGAACATAACCAAATTGTTCTAAGGCTGTAATAATTCTCTGTGTACTCCTTGGCAATATTTGCAGAAAATTACTTAACTCTTTGACCGTAAATTCATTCTTATTATGAACTTCTACAAAGTTAGCTACCTTACTAATCGTTATAATATTTAAGGAGGTTTCATCACTGATTTTTTGCCATTTTTGGTTGTTAACTGAATATATTCGTTTATCCTTCGTATTCAGTGGACCGATTAAGCGACCATCATTGAGTAGTGCCATCCATGTACCTTTCTTAGTTTCGTTTGCATGTATTAATGCGTTTATTGCATTTAACTCAGCTTCATATACAGAAAAGCCGACACCAATTCCACACGTAATATTTTGAATATCTATACCATCTAAATCAATATCAGGAATATTTTCAAATTCATCCGTTAGCTCTTCAAAAATTCCTTTTGTTGTAAAAATTAAAAATCTACCCATTCCTCCATTTTTTAAAGAGCCATTTAATTTTTTTGCATATTTAAGTAAATTTGTGGTGATTTTCATTTCCAAATTTAAAAACTCATCTGCAAAATATAAATTTTTAGGAATTTTATTTTCTAAATCAAATTCAATAATTTGTACAGCTATTTGTGCTTTTTGTGATTTTTCTAATTCAAAATTAAGCATTAGTGTATTTAATTTATTATTAATCGCTGATTTAGTAGGTAATACTTGAAATGTTGGAATCTTTAATGTCTGTAGTTTAGAGACGATTTGAGGAATACAAGTTACAACACCTCTAACATGCTTTTTTTGAAATTCATTTTGGTGGAAATTAATATAATCCTCTAATTCTAAGTTTTCGTTAAATGGTTTAATGGATATAGGCTTATCTTGTATATTTACTTCTCGTAATATATTCGTAAGATCCGACACAGATATAGAGTCAAAGCTTAAATCATTAATTTTTAAATTATTTGTATAGGATGCTTTTAACAACGTTTGATGAATCGAAGAACCTGTATATTCGATATAAAAAGTAGGTTTACTTAAAGAGACTTGTTTAGTAATAATCGAATACGATACCAAGCCTGAAAATAACCACAAATCAATTTCCCTTTCTTTATTCCTTAAGTATTCCCCATCACTTCCTATTTCCGGTGTCCAGTAAAATTTAATAGGTTTGAAGTAGCCATTTTCTATGGCAACTTCATATATTTTATCGACCATATCTCTTGAACCAAAGACGCCTAAAGTAATCATAATGTGAATGTGTCCTTTCGGTATAAACTCTAACATTACTGTAATTATAGCTCATATAGATAGCAAAGAACACATCGGAAACCCTCTTAATAGGCTGTTTAAAATCCATCCTACTCGTTCGTTGACATAACGAATGAGTGTTTTTTGTGTATGCGTTAATAAACGAGGGATTTTCCAATAGTCTGAAAATTTTTATTGACAACATTATTTGTATTTCATATATTAATGTCATGACCATTAATCAACCAAAAAGGAGGAGTATGTTTGGAGAAAAAGACAAATATTCGATGGTGGGTAGGCATTTTTTTATTAATTGCAACAACTATCAACTACTTGGATCGTTCAGTAATGGGAATTGCAGGACCATCAATGATGGAGGATTTATCAATAAATGCAACACAGTTTGGGATTTTATCATCAGCATTCTTTTGGTCATATGCTTTAATGCAGCTACCAGTTGGGGCGATAGTCGATAAATTGGGAACTAAATTGGCATACATTATTGCAATCATTTGGTGGTCTATCGCAACGATTTTAACTGGATCATTGCGTTCATTTGGTGCTTTAATTGGTGCAAGGATATTAATGGGGGTTGGAGAAGCACCTTCTTTCCCTACAAACACTAAGGTTATTTCTGATTGGTTCCCTTCTCATGAAAGAGGGATTGCCAATTCATTATTAACGACAGGAATTGCATGTGGCGCAGGTATTTTCACACCGATTCTTGCTGTTATTATCAATAGCTATGGCTGGCAATACGCCTTTTATTTATGTGGTTTGCTAGGAATTATTTTTGCCATTGCATGGGGACTATTCTATAAAAAACATCCATCCGAGCATCCAAAGGTGAATAAAGCCGAACTAGAGCATATTTTAGCAGGCTCTGCTACACAAGAAACAGCTGTGGAAGCAGACGGCCCCAAAGTAAAATGGTCTTCTTTATTAAAATATAAAACAGTATGGTACTTGTACTTCGGCTACTTTGCGCAAAACTATATTTTATATTTAATGCTTACCTGGTTACCTACGTATTTAGTTGTAGAAAGAGATATGTCATTGTTAAAAGCAGGATTTAACGCAGTAATTCCATGGGTTGTAACGACAATTGGTGCATTATTAGGTGGAAAGCTTTCTGATTACTTTATCCAAAAAGGAATGTCACCTTTAATTGCAAGACGTACTGTTATGGCCATCGGAATGGCTTTATCCACAACGATTATTTTCGCTGCTTTTGTAGAAAGTGCAGTTGCAGCGCTAGTATGGATTTCTATCTCATTAGGTGGCGCAGCATTGGCTGGAGCGTGTGTATGGGCAACGGTTGCCGATATCGCGCCAAAAAATTTAGTCGGAACGATGGCAGGTGTGCAAGGGTTCTTTGGTAATATTGCAGGATGGGTAGCACCAATACTAACAGGTTATCTACTAGTTCAATCGGGTAACTTTATTGCTCCATTAGTGGTTGCTGGTATTGTCGCTGGTCTTGCAGCCATTCTGTATGCATTTGCTATTAACAATAAATCGGTTAATCAGCTTCAAAGATTATTTGATTAATAAAGTGGGAGAAATGATAATGCCAAAAATAAAACATATTAAAGTATCTGGAACAGCTTACGAATGTGGACATCAACTCGGTATTGAAGCTAAGGAAGAAATTCGTAAAACAATTAAAGCATATAAAAAAATTTTTCAAACCTTTAACAAAAATGATTGGACTTTTGCCCAGCAAGAGGCTGAAAAGTATTTACCTTGGATTCAACAATATGACCAAACACTTGTGGAAGAAATGCAAGGAATTAGTGATGGTGCCGACGTACCGTTCCTTGATATTGTGGCAATTAATGCTCGGAGTGAAATTATGTCAACGAATGATGGATGTACTTCTTTGGTCGCGGTTCCCCCAAGTACTGATGGTCACAAGACAATAGTAGGACAAAATTGGGACTGGCTAACATCAATAAAGGGATGTTTAATTGTTGTGGAAATCCGGCAAACAAATCGTCCCCAAATTTTAATGTGTACGGAAGCAGGTATTATCGGCAAAATTGGCATGAATAATAAGGGTATTGGTGTATGTTTAAACTTTTTAAGTGAAGAAAGACAACAATATGGTGTACCTGTACATGTTATTTTACGTGGTATTTTAAATAGTGAGCTATACTCACAAGCAGTTGGACAAATTTCTAGATTGCCACGCGGGACGGCAGCAAATTATTTAATTGCCTCTAAAGAGGGCGAAGCATTAAGCGTTGAAAGTACATGCAATGACTATGATGCAATTTATCCAAATCAAGACATCATTACACATTCAAATCATTTTTATGGGCCTAAGTCCATTCTTATTAAAGATACATCTCGCTATAAATTCCCAGATACACATTTCCGCAATGGACGTGCCGAGAAATTATTGCGAATCGACTATGGACAAATTAACGAACAATCCTTTAAACGTGTGCTGTCTGATCATGTGAATTATCCAGATAGCATTTGTCGTCACGGCGAAACATTAGCTCCGATGTTAGGGAGAGAAGTTCCATCTGATACATTGTTTTCAATTATTATGAATCTAAGTGAACTTCGTTTAGAAATCGCGTTTGGTCAACCATGCTGTGCCCCTTTTAGCACATTTTCATTATAACTACCCAAATGAAATCTCCATGGAGCGAGTAAATCGCCATGGAGTTATTTCTATAATTTGCATAAAAATACTGGTAAATTACCAATCCTTGTTCACTATAGAATTGATCACAAGGCTTGTAAATATCCCCTATCCCTCTATAAACGAGGTTTAAGTACTTTTATTAGAGAGCGCTCTATATATTGCTAATAAAAAATTCACATCAGAAAACTGCGAGAAATCAATTTTAAAAACGTTGATTTCTCGTGGTTTTTAAGGGTTTTGACTGGTTATATCCCAGCCCCTTAATATAATTCCTAATCTATCATTTATCTCCAACTGATTTTAATAAATTCACTAGAAGCCAAATATCATCACTCTATGAATAATCAATGCTTCCTCTTTTCATAATTTTTTCAGTTTTTGATTCTTTTAATGGATAGGTTTTCCCTTCGGCATCAGAATTTCTGTACACGACTACGTTTAAGAACTATGAAGAATTCAAAAAAGCGTTAGTAGACTATATCCACTATTACAATCATGGAACAGATAAAAATAAAACTCAACGGAAAAAGCTCAGTTAGTTTCGAAAGGTTTCTTAAAAAGTTCAAATTTTTGGGGTCAGATCACATTTCAGGTATTAAGACCTCAAAACCTGGTCGTTATAATTTCTAGCACCATGACCCGGCTGTTCGCTCAGGCCGTGTTTGATGATAATAGAAAGGTTTCATCGTTGTAGATAACACCCCATTTAAAAATTATGATTTCCAAAAGTCCGTTATCGTTTATGAAAATTAAACATCTACATCAAATTGTAACTATTTAATCATGCACTCCTATTCCTTATTTTTTCGCAAAGATTTTTTCAGGAATTTAACCTTAAAAAACGAGGACGAATAAGTGGTATTATAAAGCTTTTATACGGTGTGAAACACAAATTTACTTGTTATCCTAATTTTATTAGTTATTTAAAGGCTCACTACTGTAACAAACTTACAAAATTATTTAATTTAATCAACTATAGCCCAGCTTTTTTACCCAATTCTCAGTAATCTCAGTGAATTTTTTAACTGCAGGTGAAATTGGCATTCTAATCGCTAATCCAATCGTTCGTGTTTGCGCTATTTCAAGTGGGATAACCTTGATGGAATTTAATCCTTTAGGGATAATCATTTCTGGTAAAATACTTATACCTAAATTATTCTCAACCATCGAAAAAATAGAATTTTCGTTCATATTTTCGAATCGAATATTTGGCTCAATGTTGTTTTCTTTAAAAAATAAATGTATATCTTCAAAGCATTGATAAGTTGGCATAATGAAGGGGGCATTTTCTATATCTTCCACCGATAGATGTTTGTTACTGTGTAAGGGTGATTGCTCTGATACTACACATAAAAGTGGCTCAGTTTTTAACTCTACAATATCGAAAGAATGTAATGAGGTTGATTGGTTATTAACAAAACCACAATCTATTTCACTATCTAGTAACCATTTTTCTATTTCAGCATAGTTTCCTTCTATTAGTTTTATTTCTATATCAGGATATTTCTCCTCCATTTCCTTGATAATATAAGGAATCCAGTTTGTAGATATGCTACTAAATATCCCTACCTTTACTGTTCCTTTATTCAAGCCGTTAATGGCGTTTACTTCCTGTTTTAACATATCGTTATAATAAAGAATCTCTCGAATAGTGATTAATAAATCCTTTCCATTCTGAGTTAACTTTATTGCTGAGTTATTACGAATAAATAGAGGAAAGTTAAACTCTTTTTCTAAACTAGTAATGGCATGACTTACAGCAGATTGCGTTAGTCCTAATTCTTCCGCAGTTTTTGTAAAGCTATTTACCTCTGCTGCTTTACTAAAAATTTCATACTTAACTAAACTCATCGTTGACCCCCCTGAATTATTTTCATGTACTTCATTATAATTATTCGCTGTACTAATGACAAACATGTACTTATAATCAGGATTACATTTAACAAATGATTAAAAGGAGCTGAATTGTGGTGCAAAAAATTTTAATTACAGGAGCGGCTGGGAAGATTGGTCGTCATATAACCAATACTTTAATGAAACAAACAAGCTTTCAATTAAGATTGGCAGATATTAATTTATTACCTTTAGAAAAATTTAAGGAATCGTCACAACATGAAGTTATTTATCTAGATGTATCTAGTTTAGAAGAATGCCAGGAAGCATGTAAAAACATAGATATTGTTATCCATTTAGCAGGAGATCCTTCTCCAAATGCAGATTTTTATAGTTCTTTATTAGAGAATACTATTAAAGGTTCATATAATATCTTTAAAGCCGCATCGGATAACGGTGTATCTAGGGTCGTAGCTGCTTCCAGTGCTCAAACAGTTGAAGGATATCCACTAGACTTCCAGGTAACCGATTCTTCACCTGTTAGACCAAAGAATATGTATGGAGTTAGCAAATGTTTTGTGGAAGCACTAGCATCATATTTCGCTTATGAAAAACAGTTACAAAGTATCACTATCCGTATTGGTGCTTATGACGATTACAAATCTGAGGGCCAGCCACTTTCAGCTAGAGATATGAGTGCGTATATAAGTCCAGAAGATTTTAGTGATCTTCTCCTTAAAACGATTACTGCTAAAAACCTACCTCCCTTCTCTATCTTACATGGTATATCTGATAATCGTTTTAAACGTTTAAATATTGAAGAGACAAAAAGATTAGTAGAATATACTCCGTATTCAGATGCGTTTAAATTGTGCGGAATTCAGTTATTTGACCGTTAAACAAATATATAACATATTTAAAAGGAGAATTTCTGTGAAAAGCCTAACAAAAAACGCCAAAAAGAAAAAGATTAATCATTCAACTAAAAGGAAAAAAACTTTTAAAGATTACTGGAATGAAATTATTAAAGCCCTCATTGTTACTAAGTAAATTTTTTAGCGAGTTTGATTTAATCATTTAATATCTCCTAAGTAAAATGTTCTATTTTCAATTTCCAGAATTTTCACTCAATTGATTTGTTTTTAGAAATGGCAATTAGCTAAAGTGAAAGAGCGTGTTTTAAAAAACACGCTCCACATAGTGTTGAAAAATTAAATAGTCAAGGGACTCTTTGTGAATATTTAGTCAAAATGAAGGTGATTTCCGTTCCAGGCTACTCGCTTTCCTGTGG